>JABDQB010000018.1 GCA_013042495.1 Gemmatimonadota bacterium | reverse complement strand
GGGTGGGATGAGGCCAGGCGGATCATCCACGAGCGGCAGCTCGAGCTCGGCATCATTCCGCAGGGCACGCTGCTCACGGAGCGGACGGCCGAGATTCCGGCCTGGGAGACCCTCTCGCCGGACGAGCAGCGCCTGTACGCACGGCAGATGGAAGTGTTCGCGGCGATGCTCACGCACGTGGACGAGCAGATCGGCCGGGTGATCGAGACGCTCGAGCGAACCGGCCAGCTCGACAACACGCTCATCTTCGTCACCGCCGACAACGGCTCGTCGGGCGAAGGTGGTCTGACGGGAAGCTTCAACGAGACGTACGTGCTGAACGGACTGCAAACTCCGTTCGAAGCCAACATGTCGCACATCGAGGACTGGGGTGGGCCCTCGACCTACCCGCATTTTCATGCGGGCTGGGCGCTCGCCGGCAACACGCCGTTCCAGTACTTCAAGCAGATCGTGCACCGGGGCGGCATCCAGGACGCGCTCATCGTGCATTGGCCTGAAGGGATCGAGTCTTCAGGCGAGATTCGTCAACAATACCATCACATCACGGACATTGCGCCCACCATACTCGACGTGACCGGCACTCCGCTCTTCGAGGAGATCGACGGAGTCGAGCAGATGGATATGGACGGGGTGAGCATGGCGTACTCGTTCAACGAAGCGGCCGCCCCCACGCAGCATCCGGAGCAGTACTACGAGCTCTTCGGAAACCGTGCTCTCTACCAGGACGGGTGGAAGGCAGTGACGATCCACGCGGGCCGGATGCCGTGGAATCTGAACCGGGTGGCGCCTTTCGAGGACGACGTGTGGGAGCTGTACAACCTGAACGAGGACTTCTCCGAAGCCGTGAACCTGGCCGACGAGAACCCCGAGAAGCTCGAAGAGTTGAAGACGCGGTGGGAGGAGTTGGCATGGGAGAACAACGTCTATCCACTGTACGACGACATGGTCATGCGCATTTCCAAACAGCAGGACAACCTGTTCGGCGACCGTAAGGAGTTCGTCTACTTCAACCCCGGAGCACGCCGCATCGCCGAGAAAGCATCGGCGCCGGTCAAGGGTCGCTCGCACAGCATCGAGACGAAGCTGGATCTGTCCGGCGGTGAGGAAGGCGTGATCCTGGCCTGCGGAGGGTTCACGGGCGGCTACACGCTGTTCATCCGGGACAACAAGGTCCACTACGACTACAACTACTATCACGGGCTGTATTACAGTCTTGAATCGCCGGCGCTCCCAAGGGGTGAGGTGAACATCCGGTTCAACTTCATCGAGGACGGCGGGACCACCGAGGGAATCCCCGGCGGAATCGGCGAGCTGTACGTCAACGGCGAGAAGGTGGACGAAGTGACCATGCCGGAGATGCACATCTCGACGTTCTCGCTCTCGGAGACGTTCGACGTGGGTATCGACGCTGGGACGCCCGTGAGCAACAAGTATCGGGTGACGAATCACTACCCGTTCACCGGTGACCTCGATCGAGTGATCGTGCGTCTCACCGAGTGAGTCCGTGCCGACCCCGGCGGCCGGCTCCCTCGAGTCGGTTGCCGGGCGGGCACCCACGTCCCGCGGTACAGAAAACGATTGGAGATAGATGATGAGGAGAACAGTCGCGTGGAGCGGCATCTTACTGGGCCTGCTGCTGTGGGCGTGGCTGCCCACGACCGCCGTGGCCCAGGAACAGTCCCGCGAGTCCGCGGCCCTCGACAACACGGCGGCTGCCTGGTCTTTCCAGTTCGCCGGACAGGCGATGCCGGACTACCGGGCGGACACCCTGGCCAACGGAGACGTCCGTCCGGAGGGGAACAAGGGATTCGCGCAGTTCAGAATGGTCGCCCCTATAAAGGTCGCCGGCCTCAGCGTCCTCCCCCGCCTCACGCTGCGATACAGCCAGAACAGGGACGGCGAATGGGGAATCAGCCCTACGGATCTCTTTGCGCTGATCCTGCCGTTCGACTGGGGCACCGGCCGTGCGGGCTTTGGTCCGGACATCGTGATTCCGGGCAGCTCGAAGGTGGGATCGAGCGAGTGGTCGTACGGTCTCGCGGGAGCGGTGATCCAGCGTTTCTTCAACGACAAGATGATGGTGGGCCTGCTGGTGCAGCAGACCTGGGGTCAGCGTGACGTCTACGACCTGAGCCAGGGGGTCACTACGGGCGAGGTCGAAACGGGGGCGAATCCCATGATCATCAACCCGTTCATCAATTACCAGCTGGGCAAGGGCTGGTATATCGGCACCAACGACCTTCAGGCTCAGTACAGCTGGGAGTTCGGGGGGTGGAAAGTCCCCATCGGCGCCCGGCTCGGCTACGTGCTCGTGAACCCGACGAATTCGTGGAATTTCTATGTCGAGTACGCCACGGACGTGGCCACGGATGATTGGCCCGGGGCCGCGGCCAAGAGCAAGTTCCGGGTGAACGCCTCGTACAGCATGCCGGTGGGTTGATTGAGCCGAGGAGGCCAGACATGAACCAGCCGGACGTTATGGAGACCATCGATAGCCGGGCCGTTGCCGGTCTTCGCCGGGACACCAGCCAGCTGCATCGCCTCGAGACGCTGACGGACGTGGTGTACGGCATCGCGATCTGGCGCGTGTTCATGCTGTTTCCCCGGCCGGACGAGCCGGCCTGGAACTGGCATTCCTGGCGGGAGTTTTTCGCGTCGGAGGGCCTGACAGTCCTACTCATCGCGATAGCCGTGGCCGTGCTGATCATCTACTGGCTCCAGAGCAACACCCTGTTCAGCCTCGTCGAGCGTGCTGACGGCAAGTTCGCCGTCCGGGCGATCATTCAACTCTTCTTCGTGCTGCTGTTCCTGTTCTCGATCCGGGTGGGGACGGAGCTGCCGGCCTCGGCGTGGACGCGGGGCTTCGAGAGCATCGCGGCACTCTTGCTGGGGCTCTCCTCGACGTGGATGTGGTCCTACGCGCAGAAAGGGCGCCGACTCCTGCACGAAGATGTCACGGACGACGAGGCAAGAGCCGTGCGTCGTCGGATCGCGGCTGAGCCCGCGACGGCGCTGTTCACGCTCCCGTTCGTGTTCACGCCGATTTTCTGGGAGCTGGCCTGGTTCACCTACCCGGCGGTACGGCGGTTCTTCCGGCGCAGCGTCACGGCACTCACGGGGCGCGGGAGTAGTCCATGACCGTGAGTCGGCTGGCGGCTGCGGGCACGTTCGCTTGCGCCGGGATGGCCCTTGCCGCGCCCCACGCCCGGAGTCAGGAACTGGAGCCGCGCCTCCTCGCTAACGTCCCGGTGCACACGAACTTCGTGGTGGCCGGATACGGGTTCACAAGGGGAAACATCCTTCTCGATCCGGCGGTGCCGATCGAGGACCTGGACGGCAAACTGCATACGTTCGTCGGGGCGTACGTCCGATCGATCGATCTCTTCGGACTGTCCGGGAAGGTCGACGCAGTCGTTCCGTTCGCGGGGGGCGACTGGACCGGGCGCCTGGAGGGGCAGGACACGGCCCGCTCGGTCACCGGATTCGGCGATCCGCGGCTCCGCCTTTCGGTCGGTCTCACCGGCTCGCCGGCCCTCGAGAGGTCGGAGTTTGCAGAGTGGAAGCAGAGAACCGTCGTGGGCGCGGCGCTCCAGGTCATCGCGCCGCTCGGCCAGTACGATCCGTCGAAGCTGATCAACCTCAGCTCCAACCGGTGGACGTTCCGGCCCCAGGTCGGCGTTTCCCACGCCATGGGGCCGTGGATTCTGGAGAGCAACGCGACCGTGTGGCTGTTCACCGCGAATTCGGACTTCTTCGGTGGCCAGCGCCTGGAGCAGCGACCGCTGTTCGCGTTCAAGGTGCACGGCATCCGCACGCTCTCGAGAGGATGGTGGTTTTCGCTTGGAGTCGGCTATGGCGTGGGCGGACGTAGCGTCGTCGATGGAGCCGAGAGGGACAACCACATCTCGACGTTCAGGTTCGGTGGCATCGTGGCGGCCCCTCTCGGCCGGGGACACTCGGTGAAGCTCATCCTCAACTCCGGGGCCCGCATAGAGAAGGGCCCCGACTTCGATGGTATTGCGCTGACGTATCAGTACATGTGGGGGCGGTGATGGCCCCTCAGCAAAGAGCAAACCGGGCCACAGGAGACTACAAATGAAACCGAGACAGAGGACCGGATTCGCCCTCGCCATTGCCCTGATGAGTGCTGTCCTCACGACGACAGGGGTGCAGGCGCAGGCACAGGAAGATACGTACCCCAACGAGGCAATGACCCACATCGGTGAGCTCACGTTCGACCACGGCATCCCCACGGAAGAGACTTCGGAGAAGCTCTACTACGAGATGGACTACCACCGTGCGGTGCAGGTCTACCTATGGTCGTTGCCGATCATGGGGCAGGCCCAGTGGCGGCAATCCTATCTCGACCTCTACGACATGAAGCCGAACCAGATGGTCTACGCGACCCAGTTCGACGATCGCTCGCAAATCCTCACGGCTAACGAGACGACCCCCTACTTGTTCGGCTGGACCAACGTCATGGACAAGGCGGCTGTGTTCGAGGTCCCGCCAGGCGCGGTGATTGGCCTTGGCATCGACTTCTGGCAGCGCGGGCTGGATTACGGTCTATTCGGTCCCAATGCGGGTAAGGGCGGCACCTGGGTGATCACCGGTCCCGAAACACCGCAATCAGAGATCCCCTACGTCGAGGGCGCCAGGCTCATCGAGTCGCAAACCAATAACGTCTGGTTGGTGTCTCGACTCAGCATGCCCGCGGGAGAGCGCGACCAGGTCGTCAGCGGGTTCAAGCTGTACTACAAGGGCGAAACGCCCAGAGCTGCGAGCATCATTCCGTCTGAGAATATGCCCGGCCGCAATTATCAGCCGCGTGGCATGAAATACTGGCAGATGCTTCATGCTATCTTGCAGGAGGAACCGGTCGAAGAGCGTGATCGCTTCTTTATGTATTTCCTCAAGGAAATGGGCATCGAAAAGGACAAGCCCTTCGATCCGAACGAGCGACAAAAAG
>JABDQB010000374.1 GCA_013042495.1 Gemmatimonadota bacterium | reverse complement strand
GGACGATCGTTGCGCTCGCGCCACAGTTGACGGCGACCCTTTCACGCGGCAGGGTTTGGGAAGAGACCCGATCGAGCGCCTGTCCAGCCACAGCGTGCCCGCCTCGACGATCGAGAAGCGAGGTTTGATCGGTTTCGCACCATCGAATCTCGGGTTTAAGGAGGATGCAATGGCAGCACACGGTGTCCGGAGCGCCGCCACCCTGGGCCTCGTAGCCCTCTTGCCACTATTGGGCTGCGGTCAGGAGGAAACCCTGGCGCCAACGGAGGACGCGAGCTTCTCGCAGAGGGCACCGGCGGCAACGTTCAACAACGAGATCCGCTTCGCGACGTTCAACGCATCGCTCAACCGCTTCAACGCTGGAGACCTGGCTGCGGAGCTGTCCGCGCCGGGAAGCGCACAGCCGGACGTGATCGCGGAGATCATCCAGCGCACACGGCCCGATGTGCTGTTGATCAACGAGTTCGATTTCGATGCGGGAGGCGCAGCGGCGCAGGGCTTCCTGGACAACTACCTCAACCTCGCCCACGGCGACGCTGAAGCCATTGACTATCCGTACTGGTACGTGGCGCCGTCGAATACGGGAGTTCCGTCCGGCTTCGATCTCGACAACAGCGGGGGCGTCGGAGGGCCGGGCGACGCGTTCGGATTCGGGTTCTTCGAGGGACAGTTCGGCATGGTAGTCTACTCGATGTATCCTATCGACGTGGGAGCCATTCGCACGTTCCAGCTTTTCCTGTGGAAGGACATGCCGGGCGCGATGCTCCCGGACGACCCGGCTATACCCGGCCCGGCTGATTGGTACTCGCCGGCTGAGCTCGACGTGTTTCGCCTGTCGTCGAAGAGCCATTGGGATGTGCCGGTGACGATAAGTGGCAAGACCGTGCATTTCCACGTCAGCCATCCGACGCCGCCAGTGTTCGACGGACCGGAAGACCGGAACGGGACCCGGAATTCCGACGAGATCCGGTTCTGGGCCGACTACATCATTCCATCGCGGTCGGCGTACGTCTACGACGACAACGGTATGTACGGAGGTCTCCCGTCCGGCGACATGTTCGTCATCGCCGGTGACCAGAACGCCGATCCGCTGGACGGTGACAGCAGCCCGGGAGCCGCCCAGCAGCTCCTGGAGCACCCGCTGGTTAACGTTAGGGTCACGCCGGATAGCGAGGGAGGTCCGGAACAGGCGGCGCTCCAGGGCGGAGCCAACACTACGCACTTGAGCGATCCGGCCTTCGATACGGCCGACTTCTCAGACTTCGCGCCGGGCAATCTCCGCGTGGACTACGTGCTACCGCGGAAGAACCTACTGATCCTCGATGCTGGTGTATTCTGGCCCTTGAGCAGCGACCCACTCTTCCCGCTGGTCGGTACGTTCCCCTTCCCGAGCTCGGACCACCGACTGGTGTGGATCGACGTGAGGGTGCCGGGCAACTGACCTGCTGGGTGGCGTGCGGTGGGCGTGGATGTCAAGACGCGGGGTGTGAGGCCGATGCGGGTCTCACTCCCCGTCCTCGCGCTTCGCGCTCGGTATGTCTCGCCGCTTCCGGTTCGCCCGGATTCGATCCCGGTTGTAATTTGTTATCGAGGCGTAAGACTCGGCCACCACAGTGACGTTCTGCCACCCCCTCCAGGCCGTCGCGTCCTCTGGCGCAAGAGGATTGCTATGAAGATCCCAAGAGCGTCGACAACTGTGTGGATGCTGTTCGCCACCCTGGTGGCCTGTGCCGCGGAGGAGCCTGTCCGGCATTCCCGCGGCGAGGCCGTCCCCCTCGCGGCCTGGACCGTTACCCTGCGCTCGACGGAGAAGCTCACCGGCCAGGTGATTCCCGACGTGGCGCGGGCAGCGAAGCCTGGCGCGATGTGGCTGGCGGCGCACGTCGGGTTGGACTACCGGGACCCCGACGAGGCTGATCGAGAGCGGCACATGAAACGCCTTCTCGACGGAATACGCCTCCGGACCGAGGACGGCGAGGAGTTCGGGCCCATAATGGCACCCATGACCGAAAGCCACCTGAAGACGTTGAGGTATGGCCGGTCAGCCTCACTGCAGGACCTGCAGGCGTGGGCCGCTACGTCCGATTGGAACCGCGTCGTGATCGTCTTCGCCCCACCGCGGGACAGCCGGGGTCTCACTCTCTTGATCACCAACTACGACCGACGCGACCAGCAGCCGCGGTCGATCGAGATCGACACGGGACGGTGACTCTAGAGCCCGGATCATCCTGATCATGTCGGGTTCGCAGCGCTGGTCGACCTTGCAGGAGATCGTCGGCTAGGTGCACAGGGTGTCAGACCGGATGGTGCCTCATATGGATGACCCGAAACCAGGATTCCGTTGGCCAGTTGCGGTCGCCGCATCAATCGCTGCACCAGCTGAGAATGTGTGGGAAGCCATTTCGTCGCCTGGAAACCTGGAGCTGTGTCATCCCTTCTGTATGAAGAACCCTGTCCATGTCTGGCCCGGTGACAGCTCGCGTGATGAGATTCACTACCTCAGTGGTTGGGTCTTCGAACGCAGGTTTTGCAGGTGGATCGACGGTATCGGCTATGACCTCGAGATAGGCAGACCCGGGCGCAGGGTATCGTTTGTCTCTTGGAGGATCCTCCCAACGGGCGGAAGCGAGTCCAGCCTCCGAATCACGGTGTATCCATTCGTCTTCCAGCAGTTGCCCGTGGCGATTCGGTGGTTCCCTTACCGCTTGCGTATCCGTCCGATGCTCACGAAATACCTGTCATCGGTGGTCGGAGGCTTTGAGTGGTACCTGACTCACGGTGAAACTGTACCTCGAGATCACTTCGGACCACATCCCTGGTTCTCGGCCCCCGGCAGCGGTGCCAATGGCACTTGACACTGGACGTCAGCATCGGCCAATGCGAGCTTCAAGGCCTGTGCTCTCGAGACCACCACCGATCGCGAGGAGAAGCCCATGGCGTTGTGGATAGTCCTCATCATTCTAACGGTGCTCGTCACTGGGGGCGTTTGGGGCTCTATAATCCTCGCGGGCCTGTTCAAAGGCCGCACTGTGAAGCTCCAGGCACCCGCCGACGATCCGCGCGTTGGAGAGTTAAGAGAGGACCACCGCCAGCTTGAAGCCCGACTTGAGCGGCTCGAAGAAGAGCTCAGCTTCTTCCGAGAACTCCAACAACCTGAGAGCCCGACTCAGCTCCCGAGCCCGGACCAGGGCGGTGGTCGTGAGGGTGATCGGCGGGGCTAGTCCATCGCCCTCCGCGCCCGCGCGGCAGCGAGTCTCTCTGCTGATTCGTGCACTTTACGTGCACTCGAGGAGATCTATCGTTCACGTTCGAGCTCGTCCGCGCGCTTGAGCAGGTCAATCGCCGCGAATCGAGTCTCTTGCTGCTCCCGCTGCTGCTGCTCTGCGAGCTCCAGCAGTGCATCAGCTTCGGCGCGGAGCCTCTCGGGAGTAATTTCGCCCTCCGCTCGTCCTGGGGTTCCGTCAGTGGTCTTTTTGCCGAATGTTTCCGCGTCTCGGAGGCGATTGCGATCTGCTGCGGGATCCTCTCCGTCCCCGATCCTCACGAGTAAGTCTCGCGCTCTTTCCCGCGCTTGGGCCAGCGTTAGGATGTTGGCCTTGCCGATTGTATAGAATCGGAGCCGACCCGCTGCGCGGTAGCGGAGCGCGTAGCTTCTTGTTCCGCCCTGGTAGACCCTTAGGCCGAAGCCGGAGCCGAGGCCACGCCTGCCGTCGTCGGCGATCCAGGTCCAGCTAGCACCCTCGCAGGTAACCCGATCCACCTTCGCCTGCGTGAGCGCCACGATCACCTCCCGAATCCAAGTGCGCGTTCAAGTGCACGGGGAGTGCACGAGAACACAGTAGAGAGCGTTCTCCAAGGTATAGTGCCGTCTTCGGGAAAAGAACGCCTATGCTCTTTACCACGATTAGGGGCATCGCCCCTTACCCCGCGCTCGTACGATCAAGTCAACATGGAATCGGGGCCTCATCCTGGTGGTCGATCAGTCGGGTTCCCTCGGGACGGTCGGCGCGTAAGAGCTACTACGCTCCGTCGGCCACCGAGCTGCGAGCCGTGTTCCAACAGGTAGCCGCCGACCTGATGGTACGCCTGGCACGCTGACCGGATGGAATTCCTGGTATAGCGCATTCCGCCGCGTTCGGGAGGCGCGAACCTGCGGCATCCCTGCAAGTCGCCACTCAACGTGCATTATTTGAGGAATCCAGGCCTGCGGGACCCCTGATGTGCCACGCTAAGTATTGTCTTTACATATAGTTAACAATCTCAACGGCTGGTATGGTTGTTGCTTGCTTCTACTGGGTCACCGTGTCGGCACTGCGCCGGCAACCACCGGTTGGGATTTGAGGGGCGTCGTATGAAGAGACTGAGAGAGCTACGCGCAGGGTCACGCGAAGCCGAAAAGAGCTTCGATTTCGAGGCGGCCGCCGTGCGGTTCGGTCCGCGGATCGCATGGGTATCGATCGCCATAGCGACGCTCGCGATTCTCACCGCCTCGTGCTCGGACGACGTGGCTGGGCCCGCCGATCCGCCCGATGAGTCGAATGGCCGCATCGATATTACAAACGATGAAGGAACGCTCGATGATCGGGTGAATCAGGAAGATACGGACGTCCCGATCGACCCGGCCGCTGGCTCCACGCAGGTGATGATTCCGTCTTCATCGATGCAGGCTGCGACAGCTGCCCTCAGTTTGACCCTGGTTTCTGAAATACAGCCGCCGACCGTCGATGGACAGGTAGTGCAGGCAACGTCCGTATCGATCCAAGGCTCGAAAGTCACGGCAAGTTACAA
>JABDQB010000017.1 GCA_013042495.1 Gemmatimonadota bacterium | reverse complement strand
CCGGCTCCGGTACTCGAGTGTGGGGGCGGGTCGGGCTGGGATTCCGTCTGCCTACCTTCGGCGACCTCTATTTCGCTTCACAGTATCAGCTACGAGCCAACCCTGAGCTCGAGCCGGAGCGCATATCGTTCGACTCGGAACTGGGTGTGGGAGTGCGGGCTATGACGGGCGCCGTCGACTTCGAAGGTTCGGCGACCGGCTGGGCCCGCCGGACCGAGGATCCCATCGTTTGGCTGGCCAGCTCCGTAGCTCTATGGAGCCCGCGCAACCTCGGAGAGTTGTGGGCCACGGGCCTGGATCTTCAGCTCCAAATGGTGTCGCGCGCACGCACACGTCTCGGTTGGCGGGCGCAGATCGCCGGGACCCTGCGCCGGAGTCGGGTAGGATACGGGAGCAACCGGAATGCGCTGCCGTATGAGCCCGGGGCTACCGGTCGCTTGAGCCTCGAGGGTTGGAGCGGGGCGACAGGTGCGAGGGCGGACCTCCGGTTCACGGGATCCCGGACCACAAGTCTCGCGGCAACTCGCACGTTGGGTGGATTCGCCACCGTCGACGTTTCCGCCCGACATCATCTTGAGGCCGGATCTCTGCGCGTCGGACTGTTCGCCAGGATTGAGAACGTGTTCGACCGCCGATATCAGCTCATCGAGCTCTTTCCGGAGCCAGGTCGTCATTTCACGCTGCGCCTCGAAGCCAGGAGGACCGCTCCATGAAGCGAGACCCACACATCCGAGTTTCGTCTCTCCTTCTATCGGTGGCGGCTATTCTCGGGGGTTGCGACGATTCCCCAATGGAGCCTGCTGGCCCAACGGGTGAAGGGCTCTTTGTGCTCAACTCCACCGGGCAGACACTGGTATCGTTTTCGGTCTCGGAGTCCGTCGCCGCCGCGGTCTCAACCATCGACCTGGGGGCGGGATTCGATGGCGATGCTTTCGACCTTGCGGCCGGATACGCGGTGACGACCGTGTCGAGCTTCGGCGGAAGTCGCATTCTGTTCGTCGACCTCGGCTCAGGGTCCGTGCTGACGACCGCGTTTCCGGCCCCTGACCTGGATCTCGCGAATCCGTCGGCGCCGTCCTTCGATTCGCAGGGAACCGCCTGGTTAGGTGGGCGGGGTAGCGATGCGATATATCGGGCGAGGCCGGGGGATGCCACGGCCGAGATGGTTGCAGAGGAGGTCGGGACGTTTATCGAGCGCGTCGTCCCGGCAGGCGACCGGTTGTATGCCGTAGACGCAAACATCGATGACGACGGCGGGTCATACCAGCCACTGGGCCCGGGTCGAGTCGTGGTTCTCTCGCGGGCTGGCGTGGAGGTAGGGGTCATCGACTTGCCGACATCAGCCCGAAACCCTACAGAGGCGGTATCGACAGGCGGCATCCTGCTGGTCCTGGCGTCTGGAACGTTCGACCCTCTCACGTTCCTTCCTGCGAACGACGGGACCATCGTTCAGGTCGATCTGGCTACCTCGGCCCTGGTGGGAGCCCCGGTGGAACTCGAGGGCAACGGAGTGTCTCTCGAGCTGGGGCAAGACGGGTTGGTGTACATCACCACAACGTCGGACTATCAATCTCTCGATCTTCTCGTTTACAACCCGATCAGCGGTTCGTTCATCCATGGCCCCCGTGATCCGATAGTGGTCAGGGCCAGGGACGGAGGACGGGTGAATTGTTGGACGGCGACCGGACTGGTAGTCGGCCGGATCGCGTGCGTCACGTTCAGCTCAGCGGAGGCGGGGCGCCTGGTGATCGCGAATGAGATCGGTCAGTTCGTCGACGAGGTGGCATCAGGGTTTGGAAGTACGGATGTGGCAGCACCATGAAAGAGACGTCTGGCCGACTCCGACGGCTGATTGCCGGTCACCGTTGCCGCGGGTAGCTTGCCGCGTGCCGATCGTTACAACGCGCAGCGTAGTGCTGCAGACCTTTCCGTTCAGCGACACCAGCAAGATCCTGAGGCTCCTGACTCTGGACCACGGCCCTCAGTCGGTGATGGCGCGTGGAGCGCTGCGTCCGCGTAGTCGTCTGTCCGGCGTCCTCGAGCCGTTTGCCGATGGAGTGGCCACGTTCTACTTCAAGCCGGACCGGGACCTCCACACACTGTCGGACTTCGACTTGACGCGGGAGCGGCAGGCGCTGGGCCGCGACCTGCAGCGATATGCTGCGGCGAGCGTGCTCTGTGAGCTCGTTCTTCGCCTGGCCCCGGCGGAGCGCGACGAGGAGCTCTATCGATTGCTCGTGCGAGGCCTGGACGCACTGCTCGAGGCGATCCCCGGGAGTGTACCGGGGGTGGCCCTCGCGGCGTGCTGGTCCCTGGTCGATGTCCTTGGATTTGCGCCCGACCTCAGCGGCTGTTCACGCTGTGGGGACGACCTGTCCGAGCGGCCCGGACGGCTGGATGTACGGGAGGGCTCACTGGTCTGCGGGAACTGCTTGCCCGGAGGGGGAACCCTCCCACGGGCCGAGTTGAACGCTCTGCGACGACTGGCCTCGGGCGACCCGGTAGGTGCTGCGCCATCCAGCCGCCAGGTCCGACTGCTCGTCGATTTCATCAGGCACCATGCGGCGGAGGGCCTTCGCATTCGTTCACTCGATTTCCTTCTGGCCGAGGAGGTCCGATGAGCGGGGGCGTGATCGTCGGCACGGGGGGGCACGTCGATCACGGCAAGACATCGCTCGTGCGCGCTCTCACGGGCGTGGAAACGGACCGCTGGGCCGAGGAGCGTGAGCGGGGGCTGACCATCGACATCGGCTTCGCTCCGCTCGACTCCCTAACGGAGGGAGAGGCAGGCGTCGTCGACGTCCCCGGCCACGAAGATTTCATC
>JABDQB010000366.1 GCA_013042495.1 Gemmatimonadota bacterium | reverse complement strand
GGTGAAGGCTCTCCTGTCGCTGCTCAAGCAAATCAGCGATATGCAGCATATTCACAACTCTTCCGTCTCCGTGGCCACTGGCGGAAACTGCGGCGGGACTTTGCGATCTCTCAACTTCTCCCGGCGGGTCTTGAGCTGCCTCGAGAGTTTCTCGTACAGACGATCGATCGCGGTGCGAAAGTCCGCTTCCTGCACTCCGGCGTGAATCCCGGGTCCCCGTCGAGTCGTGACCTTGGCCTCGATGAGACAGCGCTTTTTTTCCTCCGACAATGTCACTTCGATGCGCGAGACGTTCTCGTCGAATCGGCCGAGCCGATCGAAACGCTCTTCCAAGTGCTCTCTCAGACCCTCGGCCAGTTCCACGTGCCTTCCAGAGATGATGAACTGCATCGAACCCTCCTCTAACCTGAAGCAGACATCTGCAAGATACCCTCTAGCTCCTCCGTAGTCGCCTCCCAGGTGAATCGGCCTGAGTGCTCGAGAGCCTTCGCCCCCATCCGCTCCCGAAGGCCGGGATCCTCGACCAACCTTTCAAGGGCCCGGGCCCAGGCGTCTACATTCTCATGCTCGACCAGGAAACCCGTTTGCCCGTCGAGGACCGATTCCCGGAGACCCGGCGAGTCGCTGGCCACCGATGGAGTACCGCAGGCCGCGGCCTCGACATTCGTGATACCCCAGCCTTCCTTCGGCGACGGGTACACGTTGACCCAGGCCGAACGAAGGAGCTCAACCTTCTCTTGTTCCGGGACGAATCCGCGAAAACTCACGCTGTTTCCGAGTCCCAGCTTCTCTGCAACCCTTTCGAGACGCGCCGCGTCGTCACCTTGCCCTACGATCAGCAGTCTTACCCCCTTGCCCTTGGCTGCAAGCAATGCGACGGCCTGAATCACGAGGTCGATTCCCTTGTATCGCCGTAGCCTACCAACGTAGACGACCGTGGGCTCCTGCGCGCGGACCGGCGCTGGCGTGAAGACGGCGTGGTCGATTCCAGGATAGCTCACGTGAATTCGATCTACCTGAAAGCCTCTTTCTGCGAGATCTGCCGCCGTGCTCTCGGAAATCACGACAAAATTCCGGTTGCGGTACGTAGCGGGCATCAGGCGTTCCGCCGCCCAAACCGTGGCCGCGACGGGAATACTCTCCTGCTGGAACGCGGTCGAGCCGAACAGGTGCGGCACCAGTCCCACAACGGGCAGGTTCGTCCATACAGGGGTGAATAGGGGAAGCTTGTTAATGTCCTCGACCAGTACGTCGAACGGTTCCTGGTTGGCCGTGATCGACCGATACCCCGAGCGGACGTGCAAAGGAAAGGAATAGCGGGTTCCGCGCCGGACGACCCGCATGCCGTCCACGATAGCCTCCGGGGGTGCAGCCTCCCAGCCGGATACCAGCAACGTGACCTCATGGCCCCGCGAGACCAGCCTCCCGAAGATCTCGTGCAGGTGCACTTCCGCGCCGCCCGCCTCCGGATTGAGTCGGTCCTGCCAGTTAACGACCAGAATTCGCAAGATGAGCCGGTCGGTTCAGGGATTGGCGATTTCTCGGCCTACGGCGTCAAGCACGCCGTTGACGAAGCCGGGACTGTCGTCGCTGCCGTATCTCTCCGCCAGGCGGATCGCTTCGTGAATCGACACGCGCTGAGGGACATCTGGGACCGAGAGCATTTCGACCGTCGCAATGCGCAGGATATTGCGGTCGATGGCGGACAGGCGGTCAAGTCGCCAGTTCGGCATGTTCGCCTCGATGCGCGCATCGCATTCGGCGAGGTTCTCCTCGACCGCTCGGAGCAACTGGTCGATGTAGGGCCGGTAGCGTGGGCTGACGATTCGTCCTCCGAGCGCTTCCCGACCCCAATCCCGCACCCCTCCGTCCCCAGCCATGTCCCACCCGTACATCACCTGGAGCACCCAGCTGCGGGCTCTGGACCTCGGGTTCACCGCCTTCATCGAAGCCGGTTTGCGAGGTCGCACATCTCGAGCACCGCCGTGGCTGCCTCTGCCCCCTTGTTCCCCTTCGCTCCTCCGGCCCGGGCCCGCGCCTGCTCTCCATCGTCGGTGGTGAGCAATCCGAAACCGATCGGAACGCTTGAGTCGCGAGCGAGTGCCTGGAGTCCGACCGTCGCCCCCATCGACACGTATTCGAAGTGCGGCGTCTCTCCCCGGATGACGCAACCGAGGGCCAGAACTCCTTCATAGTCGGCATGTTCCAGCGACAGCCGAACACCCAGGGGCAGTTCCCACGCACCAGGGACGTGTACGATATCGATGTTCGCGGGATCGACCCCAGCGGCACGCAGGGTCTCGACAGCTCCCGCC
>JABDQB010000357.1 GCA_013042495.1 Gemmatimonadota bacterium | reverse complement strand
CAGCATGACCTGCTCCGTTGCTGTGAGCGACGTTGAATTGAATGATCATTCAACTCCGACGTACTCCGGCCCTTCCCACGGACGGGCCGGAGGCTTCAGGGTGCTCCCGGAGCCGGGCGCTACCGCTTCGCGGTCTTGGACCCGGTGCTCGCACGACCCAGAGGCAGGGCCACGTCCACGTTGGCGTGCGGACGCGGGATGACGTGGATCGCCACGAGCTCGCCGATCTTCTCGGCACCGCGGGCTCCGGCCTCCACCGCCGCTTTCACGGCAGCCACATCACCTCTCACCACCGCCGTCACGTAACCCCCGCCGGTCTTTTCATAGGAAACCAGTTCGACCCTGGCCGCCTTGACCATCGCGTCGGCCGCCTCGACCATCGCCGGGTAGCTGCGGCACTCGATCATACCGAGTGCGTCGACCGCGCCATACTCTTCAGCCATTCTCTCCTCCTGGTGAATCCGGGAGCGCCGCCGCGCCCCTCAGGGAAACCTCGTCAGTCCCGTCGCCCGGTGGCCGCCTCGCGGCCGCTGACACCTTCGATCGCGGCCACCGCCGCGCCATATCCCGCCATGATGTCCCGCTCCTCGCCGCCCAGGTACACGCGTCCGAAACTTCCGAAGGCCCGGACGTCGAGGATGTTGATGTGCGCCGCCTTCTCGGCCTCGTTGGCCGCCAGGGCCGCGTATCCGGCCGGCTCGACCTCGAGCACGTACAGCGTCTGCCCCGCGAGCAGCATGTGACCGAAGCGCATCCGGTTCACGAGCTGAACCTGATGTGCGTCTATGTGCCGGATGATCTGGCTCGAAATCACACGCGGTTTGATGCGCTCCGACTCCTGGACTTCCAGAGACTCGAGGATCGCCGCGCCGGCTGCCCGGACTTCCGACTGCTCGGAGTGGTGCACCTCCAGGAGTCCGAACAGGCGTTCGACGATCTGCATCCCCGGCCGTACGCTCGTCGCCTTGAGAGCGATGTCGGTGATTCGGTTGATCTCGATTCCGGGCGAGATCTCGATCCACAGCGAGGCATCCCCCGGCAGGGGCAGGAACCCCTTGGCCACCGTGCCGAGATAGGCCGCATGCTGCGGCTGCAGGTTGTCCAGAAAGCAGTACGTTCGCAGATCGACAGACATGTTCTACCTCACGAGTCGGCTTCTTGAGCGATCTTCACGCTCGCGCTCGCGCCGATTCGGCTGGCACCAGCGGCGATCATCTTCTTCGCATCCGCGTAACTGCGGATGCCTCCCGACGCCTTCACTCCCATCCCGATGCCCACTACGCGTCGCATCAGCGCCACGTCTTCCGCCGTCGCCCCGCCCGGACCGAATCCGGTGGAGGTCTTCACGAAGTCGGCGCCGGCGACCTTGGCCAGCTGGCAGGCGGCCACCTTCTCTTCATCCGTCAGGAGCGCGGCCTCGATGATGACTTTCAGAATCGCCCCGCCCGCGTGAACGGCGCGTGCGACGGCCGCTATGTCCTGCTCCACGAGCTCGTAGTCCCTGGACTTCAGGCCCCCGACGTTGATCACCATGTCGACCTCGGTGGCACCGTCACGCAGGGCCTTTTGAGCTTCGAAGGCCTTGGACTCGGTGGACGTGGCCCCGAGGGGAAATCCGATCACCGTGCACACGAGAACATCCGTGTCCTTGATGAGGTCCGCGCATAGCTTCACGTACGAAGGATTCACGCACACCGAGGCGAAGGAGTGCTTCTTCGCCTCGTAGCACAGTTGGGCGACCTGGTCCTGCGTGGCGTCCGGCTTCAGGAGCGTGTGGTCGATCATGTGGCTCACGCGACCGTCGGTTGGGGCGATTCCAAGAGTGCTCGCGAGCCTGTCGGCCCCGGCGCTCACGAAAGGCTGTACCCGATCGAAGTAGTTGCCCGCAGACAGGTCCACGGCGGACGCCCCGCCGTCCTGCTCCCGCCGCACCAGGATCATCACCTGGTGTGTGACCTGCTCGATGATCTTCTCGAGCGTCTGTTCGTCGAGCTTCATGCTCATCCCTTCAGATACCTGCGCTCGATGTCCATAATCTTCGCGACGCGCCTCGCGTGCCGCCCGGCTCCGTGCGGCGTGTCGAGCCAGGTGTCCACGATCCGCTTCGCCAGCGCGCCGCCGATCAGCCCGGCGCCGAGGGTGAGGACATTGGCAGCGTTATGCTCGCGGCTGTTCACGGCCGTGGCCTCGTCATAGCACATGGCGGCGCGCACGCCGGGCACCTTGTTGGCGGCCATGCACGAGCCGATCCCGGCACCATCCACGACGATCGCCTCAGCGGCCTGTCCCCGGGCGACGAGCCGGGCGGCGGCCAGCGCGAAGTCCGGGTAGTCGACGGCATCCCGATCGTGTGTGCCACAGTCGATCACCGAAAAACCGCGTTGCCGGAGGTGGCCGGCCAGTTCCTCCTTCATCTCGAATCCGCCATGGTCGGCCGCGAGGGCCACCGTGCGGGCTCCTACGCCCGTGCGGATCCCGGCCGCGTCCTCTCCGCTGACCAGCGTCACCCCACGTTCGAGCGCCGCCTGCCGCGCGAGAGGCGTCACGAGGGGCCGGTCGGCAACGCGAAGATCGCTCCCCGGCATCGCGCTCTCGACATCCTCCCGGGTGACCAGGCGCGTGTCACCGGATGCCATTGCCTCTGCGGATGCCTGCACCGTGCGAAGCACGACCCGGCGCACCATCTCGCGAACCGTTCGCTCGTCGATCACCACGCCCTCCACCACTCGTCGTCCCCTTCGATCGCCTCCGTGGCCGTCGAACCCGCGGCCCGCGACGCGGACCCTGCCGGGGCGGCAGCTCCATCCGCCATCGGTTCAGCCGCCCGGACCCTCGTGGCGGGGGGAGGCCTCCGGCCCGCCGGGCGGGAGGCTCCAGATGCGGCCGCCCCAGACCCGAGGAGACGCAACAGGAGACGAAGCTGCGACACCGAATCATCAAACGGCTCGATTGAAGCAGCGATCCGCGCTTGCATGATCGCTCCCTGCAGAATCGCGAGGACATGGGCGGCCAGCGCGTGCCGGTCGGCCTCGTGGGGCAACCGGTCACCCGCCGCTACCAGCCATTCCTCGACCCTGTTCGTCCAGGATTCGAAGTAGGAGTCCAGCAGACCGCGGGCCTCCGGAAGCCGGCCCCCGACTTCGAGGGCGAGCTCTCCCGCGGGACATCCGCGCGAATACTCCGAAACGAGCAGTCGCCCCCGATACAGCTCGAGCAGTGCGAACACCTTCTCGATCGGATCGTCGGCGGCCCGGTCCGCGGCCCCGAGCAGTGCCGGCTCCAGAACCTCGACGTACTTCTCGAGGACGGCTACGAGCAGGGCCTCCTTGCTGGGGAAGAAGTGGTACAGACTACCGCTGTTGACGTCCGCTTCGCGGAGAATGGCGGCGACGGCCGTTCCCTCGAAGCCCTGCGCTTCGAAAAGACGCGCCGCGACGCTGAGTATCCGGTTCCTGGTGTCACTGGCCATAGTCTTGACCAAACATTCAACGAAAAACCTGCCCCTGTCAAGGCCGCTGCGCAGATCGCACCCAAAGACGCACCGGATACGTTCGCTCGAAGCCGATATTTGTTGAGGGCACGATCAATCGACGTGTTCAGTTCTTTCGTCGATTGATGAAAACGATCACCGTTGCCTCCGCCGAATCAGCAATTGAATGAAGTGTCAAAATATCACGAGACTCGGGGCTGCCGTCTGGGCGTTTCGGAGGGCTGGTCGGACGTCCCGTCGAAGGAGCATCTTGCGATGTAGCGGCCATACGTCACGGAGGAGACATGCGTTCACGATCCGGATGGGGACTGGCTTTCATCCTGATGCTGGTGTGCGCGGGCGCGTGTGCCCGGGAGGATGGACCGCCGTCCACCAGCGGGACGCCCGGAGCGATCACGCTGGCGTCGGACCACCCGGGGCTCGTAGAGGGTTTCGAGTGGGCGAAGGAAACCGCGCTCGGTTACGTCCGCGCCGGCGATCCCGTCGGTCCTTGGTTCGAAGCGGCCCTGCCGGGTCGCGAGGCCTTCTGCATGCGCGATGTTTCGCATCAGGCCGAAGGTGCACTGGCTCTCGGGCTCTACGACCACACACTGAACAT
>JABDQB010000350.1 GCA_013042495.1 Gemmatimonadota bacterium | reverse complement strand
ACCGGCGCCGTCCCATCTCTTTCCGATCGTCCTCGCGGGACCATCAGGTGGTGGTAAGACGACGGTGCGGAAGGCGCTGTTGCAGCGGCGGTCCGACCTCGTGTTTTCGGTGTCGGCCACGACTCGCAGTCCCCGCCCGGGAGAGGTGGAGGGCGCCGACTACCAGTTTCTCGCACCGGAGGATTTCGAATCTCTGGTCCGGGATGGGGATCTACTGGAGTGGGCCGAGGTACATGGGGAGTTGTACGGAACGCCCAGATCGAATCTGGAGCGGGCGTGGGCCCGGGAAGCGCACCTCCTGCTCGACATCGATGTCCAGGGAACCCGGCAGCTCCGGGCCAGGCAGCCCGATGCGCTGACCGTGTTCCTGCTGCCGCCGAACTACGAACGGCTTGTGGATCGGTTACGTGGGCGGGGCAGTGAAGACGTGGAGACGTTTCGGAGGCGCATGAGATCCGCCCTGTCGGAGCTCTCGGAGGTCGAGCGGTTCGACTACGCGGTCGTGAACGATGAACTGGACGATACGCTGCAGGCGGTCGAGGCGATCGTCTCGGCCGAACGCCACAGGGTCAAGCGACTGAGCCCGGTAGTAAGAGAATCGATCCGGGAACTCAGTGAATCATTGAATCGGATGCTGAACGCGTCCTGAGCAAAGGAACCCGAATGCAAAATAGAGTCTACACTCCTGAGGATCTTGTTCCGGCTGCTTCGGACAAGTACCTGGGGGTGCTCGTGTCGGCCAAGTACGCGCGTGAGCTGAACGCGCTACCCCTCGAGCGCTCTCCCTACGGTGCCAACAAGCTTACCACGATGGCACTCGCTGCCATTTCCTCCGGTCAACTGGAGTATCGTCTGGTCCGCAAGCGCTCCGCTCCGGCTGAGTAGTGGCGATGCTGGACGGGCGCCGCGTCTTGCTGGTTGTCTCGGGTGGGATCGCTGCTTACAAGAGCGTGACCCTCCTGCGGCGACTGCGCCAGGCCGGTGCCCGCGTTGATGTCGTGATGACAGACTCGGCCGAGAAGATGGTGGGCGCCACGACGTTCGAGGCGCTGAGTGGGCGGCCTGTGCTGACCGATCTCTGGAGCGAGCCCCTCGCCCACATCGAGCTCGGACGCGAGGCGGACCTGGCGATCATCGCGCCGGCCACGGCCAACATCCTGGCGAAGATGGCGCACGGCATAGCGGACGACATGGCCAGCTCGACGCTTCTGGCGGCCGATTGCCCCTTGTTGGCTTGCCCGGCTATGAACGTGCGGATGTGGAGTCACTCCGCGACCCAGGCTAACGTGCAGGCGCTTGCCGACCGGGGCGTGCGCATCATGGGCCCCGAGGAGGGCGAGCTGGCGGAAGGGGAAGTGGGGCCGGGCCGGATGTCCGAGCCCGAAGACATACTGGCCGCGGCCGTGCGGCTGATGCGAAGCGGTTCCGCCCTTGCCGGACGAAAGATCGTGGTCACCGCTGGACCGACCCTTGCGCCGGTGGATCCCGTGCGCTTCGTGGGTAATCGATCCTCCGGGCGGATGGGCCTTGCGGTCGCCTCGTCGGCGTGGCTCCGAGGGGCCGACGTCGTGCTGATTGCCGGTCCTACGACGATTGTCCCGCCCCGTGGGCCGCAGCTGATTCGGGTCGAGACCAGCCGGGAGATGTTGGAGGCCTTGCAACAGGAACTCGCGGACGCTGCCGTGCTCGTCATGGCTGCCGCCGTCGCGGACTTCGTCGTTGCCGACCCGCTCGAGCAGAAGATCAAGCGCGGCGATCGTGATCACCTCGAGATTCGTCTCGAATCCGGACCTGACCTCCTGGCAGAGACCCGCGACCTCAGGGCCGGGGTCGGCGTCTTTACCCTCGGGTTCGCGCTCGAAACAGAGGACCCGATCGGCAACGGCCGAAGGAAGCTTGAAAGCAAGGGCATCGATATGGTGGCCGTGAACGAGGCGGGTCGAGCGGACCGGGGCGCTGAAGCGGAGACGAATCAGGTGGTGCTCATCGACGCCGAGGGGGTGGTCGAAAATATGCCCCTGTTGTCCAAGGCCGAGGTCGCAGAGAGGCTGCTCGATCATGTCGAAGGGCGCATCTCATGACCGAGTTGCGAGCTGCTCTCCGGAGCTGGCTCGACGGCCGTATGGCCCTCGGGGAGCCAGAGCTATTCCTGGCGGGCACCCGGAGCGATGCGCTGGAACGGATCCGTGTGACGGGGTCCGGCGCCGCGGGTACGGGCGAGTCCGAACTGGATTTGAGCCGCCTGTCCAGCGAGGGAACGCGCGAGGACATCCTCGGTATCGGCGACATGGACGCGCTGCGCACGGTAGCGGAGGCATGCACCCGGTGTGGACTCCACTCGACACGGACGAAGGTCGTGTTTTCCGACGGATCGCCGGACGCGAGAGTTCTATGTGTCGGAGAAGCGCCGGGCGCCAACGAGGATCGGACCGGTCTGCCCTTCGTCGGCAGGGCCGGGAAGCTGCTGGATCGTTTGCTTCTCAGTGTCGGGTTTCCGCGGGCCGAGGTGTTCATCTGCAACGTTCTCAAGTGTCGGCCGCCCGGCAATCGAAACCCCGCACCCGACGAAATAGAGGCCTGCTCTCCATTCATGCTTCGGCAACTCGAGCTGGTGAGACCGACGGTGATCGTCGCTTTTGGAACCTTCGCAGCGCAGACCCTGCTGGGATGCAGGGACTCGCTGCGTCACCTGCGGGGTCGAACGCACCTCTACGAGGGGTATCCCCTCGTCGTGACGTATCACCCGGCGGCCCTCCTGCGGAATCCGGGGTGGACCCGGCCTACGTGGCGAGATCTGCAGCTTGCCCGCCGGATAGCCGATGGCGATCGGAGCACGTCGTCGACGTCCGCGACACCTGGCGGGCAGCCGGCTTCTGGTGCGGAGGTCTCCGGCGACACGGTGGCACCGAAAGACCAGCTGACCCTTGGAGGCCCGAATGGCTGAGCCTTCGATGATTGCTGTCGATAGCGGGGTTGCGGGCCGACAGATCCCATGGTCCGATGAGGCCGAAATTTCGGTTCTCTCGGCCATGTTGATCGACGGAGACGCGGTGGCGAGGGCCATCGAGATGGTCGGCGACAGTTCGTTCTACAAGGAGTCGAATCGGAGGATCTTCCGGGCCATGGTGCGGCTTTACTCGAGGGGCGAGGTGATCGACGTGGTCACCCTCTCCGATGAGTTGAAATCCGCCGGAGAACTCGATGGCGCAGGGGGGATGTCTTATCTGGCCAGGCTCGTGGACGCCGTACCCACGGCGGCCAACATTGAGTATCACTGCCGCATCCTGCGCGACAAAGCGGTCCTCCGTCAGCTGATCGAGTCCGCGACCGACATCGTCCGGGAGGCCTATGACGCCCCGGCCGGCGAAGTCGATGATACGCTGGATCGGGCGGAGCAGAGTATCTTCCAGATCGCCCAGGCCTCGCAGCGTCAGGGTTTCGTGTGGATCAAAGAGATCCTCTGGCCGACGTTCGAGCGGATCGAGGAACTGCAGAACAGTCCCGGCTCGGTGACCGGTGTGGCGACCGGTTTTCCGGATCTCGACAACATGACCGCCGGGTTCCAGAAGGGCGACCTGATCATCGTGGCCGGCCGTCCCTCGATGGGAAAGACGGCGCTGGCGATGAACTTCGCCCAACATGCGGCGATCGACAAAGAAGTCCCCGTGGCGGTGTTTTCCCTCGAAATGTCGAAGGAAGCGCTGGTGCAGAGACTCCTGTGTGCGGAGGGTCGGGTTGACGCCGGTCGTCTGCGGAGAGGGCGCCTGCAGGATGATGAGTATGCGAGACTGGCCACGGCGGCCGGTCACCTGAACACCGCGCCCATCTGGATCGACGATACGCCGGCGATCACCGCTCTCGAACTTCGTGCCAAGGCTCGCCGCCTGGCTTCCGAGGTCGACCTGGGACTCATCATCGTCGATTACCTGCAGCTGATGAGCGGGCCGAGCAACGCCGACAATCGGCAACAGGAGATTAGCGCGATTTCGAGGTCCATCAAGGCGGTCGCCAAGGAGCTCAACGTCCCGGTGGTGGCGCTTTCGCAGCTTTCCCGAGCTCCCGAGCAGCGCACCGACAGAAGGCCCGTTCTCGCCGACCTGCGTGAGTCGGGTGCGATCGAACAGGATGCCGATCTCGTGCTCTTCGTTTATCGGGAAGAGGTTTATCGGAAACCGGAGGACCTCGTGGACGACTCGGGCGAGTCCATCGAGGGAAAGACGGAATTGATCATCGGCAAGCAGCGAAATGGACCCACGGGAAGCCTCGGTCTGTACTTCCACAAGAACTACACGCTCTTCGAATCGGCGGCGCGCAGATCCGATGCTCACTGAGCGTCGCAGTTGACGCCCTGTTGACGCTCGAACGGCAGATGCGAGTCGGAGAGTTCATCGGTCACCAGCGTCCCGGGATAGCATGAGCCGCACCAGGACCGTCTACGTATGCCGCGACTGCGGCGCCGAGACTCCTCGCTGGGAGGGTCGTTGCCCCACGTGCGGCGAGTGGAATTCGCTGGACGAAAACGCGCTGCAGGTTCGTCCGCGTGAGGGAGCCAGGGCGGGTCGCACCGGTCGCGCGAGCCGGGTGAGGTCCCTCGGAGAATCGAACGACTCGCCTGTCGTCAGGATCGTGACGGATTTCGGCGACGTCGACCGGGTGCTGGGTGGAGGCATCGTCCCGGGTTCCGTCGTCCTGCTCGGCGGAGCTCCCGGCATCGGGAAATCCACGCTTCTTCTTCAGCTTGCCGGTCGACTGCGAGAGCGCGGACACGGAGTTCTCTACGTCTCCGGCGAGGAGTCGGCCGAGCAGGTAGCGATGCGCGGGAGGCGGTTGGCCACGGCTTCCGAGGTGGCTTTTCTCGCCTCGAATGAACTCGAGCAGGTACTGAGCGCCATCCGTGAGACCCGCCCCGCCGTCGTCTGCGTAGACTCGATCCAGACCATTGGCTCGAGGCAACTCTCGTCGGTTCCCGGGGGCGTGGCTCAGGTCCGGGAAGTGGCATCCGTTCTTCAGCGCGAAGTGAAGGAGGCCGGAGCTGCCTGCGTGCTCGTCGGACACGTAACCAAAGGGGGTGCGCTGGCGGGGCCGCGCACCCTGGAGCACCTGGTCGACGTGGTCCTGCATTTCGGCGGGCAGCGCTCTGGCGACCACCGGATTCTTCGGGGATCGAAGAACCGGTTCGGCAGCGTCGAAGAAATGGCCGCGTTTCGCATGGACGCCGTGGGCCTCGTGCCGGTGCCGGATCCGTCGGCACTCTTTCTCACGCCCGATGGGTCTGAGACAAGTGGCGCTGCGGTGGCCGTTCCGGTACACGGCAGTCGGCCGCTGCTGGCCGAAGTTCAGGCGCTGGTGGCCCGGGCCAGGTTTGCGGCTCCTCAGAGGGTCTGCACGGGATTCCACTCGCGTCGGCTGGCCATCCTTCTGGCCGTTCTCGAGAAGAAGGCCGGGATCCCCCTGGCCGAACAAGATGTATTTCTCAGTGTCGTGGGTGGACTCAGGATGGCCGATCCCGCCGCTGACCTGGCCGTCGTAGCGGCCCTCGTCTCGGCAGGGGTCGATCGTCCCTTCCCCCCGGGAACCGCCTTCTTCGGTGAAGTGGGGCTCGGAGGGGAGGTTCGAGCCGTGTCGAGCGCTGAAGCTCGCCTCAAGGTTGTGCTGGACGCCGGGTTGAAACGCGCCGTGGTCCCGGCCGCTCTTCGGGGCGATCTCGGTGGAGCGGCCGGCGAATCCTTGCGGTTCGTGCGGCACGTCGAGGAGGTGACCGCCCTGTTGGCCCCGGCTGGTGCGCCGTGAAGGGCGCCTCGGCTGTGATCGTGGCAGCGGGGAAGGGTGAACGCCTCGGATCGGCGAAGCAGTATCTGCCCTTGGGTGGCATCCCGATACTGCAGTGGAGCGTCAGGACGTTTGCCGGGCACCCCGGGGTCGGCGAGATCGTGGTCGTGCTTCCTGCCGAACAGGTCGCGGAGCCGCCGGACTGGCTGACGGCCAGTTCCGTACGGTGCTGTCCGGGCGGCAAAACGCGGCGCGAAAGTGCGGGAGCCGGAGTTCTCGCGGCCGATCCCGGCGCTGAGTTCATTCTGATTCACGACGCGGCGCGCCCGTTCGTGTCGAGCGCCGTCATCGACAGGGTGCTCGCGGGTGCGTCGCGCAGCGGTGCGGCGCTTCCGGTGCTACCGGTCGTCGATACGATCAAGAGAACGGAGGGCGGGTTGGTCGTGGACACCGTGGCGCGGTCGGGACTGGGCCGGGCTCAGACTCCGCAGGCGTTCGAGGCCCGGTTGATCCGTGGCCTTCACGCGAGGGCTTCCGAGACGGGCAGCATCGCCTCTGACGACGCGGCGCTATGCGAGGAGGCAGGGCAAGCCGTGACCGTCGTCGAGGGAGACCCCTGGAACCTGAAGATCACGACACGTGCGGACCTGGACCTGGCGAACTGGCTGGTAGAGTCCGGCAGGTTGCGTGCGCCTTTGTCGGGGAACGTGGCCGGTGGCCCGGTATGAGTCGGCTGCGGTCGCAGGCGAGACCGCGGACCTTGCCCCGGCCGTCCTGAAGGCAGTCGCCGTGCTGCGTGCCGGGGGCATGCTCGCACACCCCACGGAAACGGTCTATGGCATCGGGGGCGCAGTTCGGCCAGATGTGGACGACAGGATTGGCCGTCTGAAGGGCCGGTCCGTGGATCAGGCGCCGATTCTGCGGATAGCCCTCGACGCGCCCACACTCCAGAGGGCGTTTCCCGAACTCGTCTGGCCTCCGGCGGCGCGGCGGCTGGCGCAGCAGTTCTGGCCGGGTCCACTCACCCTCGTGTTGGAAGGTGACTCCGGGACGAGTACGGCAGTCCGTGCAGAGGGCCACCCTGTGATGCGAGCGGTTCTCGAGGCCTGGGGAGGGCCGATGGGATCTACCAGCCTGAATCTCTCGGGCGAGCCGCCGGCGGTTACGGCCGACCAGGCCGCCCGGACCCTGCATGCGATGCCGGATGTGCGCGCCGCCGTGTTGCTGCTCGACGCGGGAGACCTTCGTGGCCCGCCGCCTTCCACGCTCGTGTCTTTCGTCGGATCAGGGCCTTCAGTGCTGCGCGATGGCGCGGTCCCTCGTCGTCTGATCGAGAGCTATTGTGAGGAAGCGAACTCTTGATCAGGCTTCTCTTCGTGTGCACCGGAAACACTTGCCGAAGTCCTCTGGCGGAGGCCCTCACTCGTCTCGAGGCCCGAAAGCGGGGGCTGGAGGTTGAACCGTCCTCGGCGGGCACGCTGGCGGTGGAAGGAGCGCCGGCCTCCCCGCAGTCGTCGTCATCGGCGGAGCGGCGGGGAGCGGACCTGTCCTCGCATCGGGCTCGCCCCCTCGATACTGACGTGCTGGCCAGGTCGGACCTCGTTCTGGCCATGACTCCCGCGCACCTGACGGTTCTCCGTTCGGGGCACGGCCGCGAGCTGCAGGTGGGTCTGGTTACGGACTATCTGCCTTTGGATCACGCCAGCCACGGCAAACCCGTGGCGGATCCTTTCGGGGGAGACGATGACGAGTACGAGGAGGTGGCACGTCTGCTGGAGCACTGCATCTCCAGCCTCCTGGACCGTTTGGCTGACTCGGAATGAAGACGGCTCGGCACTACGGGTTGCTGGGCGATCCGGTCCACCACTCTCTCTCCCCGCGACTCTATCGGGAGGCCTTCTCCTTTCTGAGGATGCACGCCGAATACTCAGCGTATCGTGTCGCCCGGGGCGAGCGCGACGCGCTTCGGACAAGGATGCTCGAGCTCGGAGCCTCCGGCGGCGGTAACGTAACCGTGCCCCATAAGCGACTTGCCGCCGAGCAGTTGTCCGAGCGCTCCGGCGCTATCGATCGAACGGGCGCCTGCAATTGCTTCTGGCTCGACTCCGACGGCCGACTGGCGGGCGACAACACCGACGTCCGAGGCTTCCTGGACGCCACGGCGGACCTGCCGAGACTGCGGCTCGCGGGTAGCTCGGTGCTTCTCATCGGCGCTGGCGGAGCGGCCAGGGCTGTCGCGGTCGCCTGCTGCGAGTCCGGCGTGCGCAGTCTTGCCGTCCACAACCGTTCGGTTCAACGAGCCGAGGGCCTGATATCGGATCTGGCGATTGACTCGATCGCAGAAATCGCCTCGGAGCGGCGGATCGCAACGGAGGCCTGGGACCTGGTCGTCAACGCCACCAGCCTCGGTCTGGGCGCCAACGATGAACTACCGCTGGAACTGGAGCCGGATCGATTCGGGTTCGCGATGGACCTCGTATACGGTTCGGGAGGCACTCGATGGACGCGACACGCGGAAGACCTGTCCATCCCGGCCATCGACGGCCTCTCCATGCTGGTCAGCCAGGCCGCTTGCAGCCTTGAACGGTGGATCGGGCCGTTACCCGATCGGAAAGCGGTGGTGAGCGCAATGTGGGATGCCGTGAGCGGCGACGCTGCGCCCGGCTCTCGCTGAACGGCTTGGCCGCCTGTGCGGATGCGTTCGCGGGTCTTTCCAACTGCCTCGTTCGGTTCGCCGACGCCCTGATTCCCTGCGGTTGCGCCATATGTCGCACGGCGATTCCCGCGGACGGACCTCCCCTCTGCGGATTGTGCGCCTCGCGCGTGGCTTCCGTCCCGACGCCCTGGTGTCCGCGTTGCGGGCTCACGCGGGTGATCCCCGGGCCCGCAGTGGGCCAGTGCTCCGAGTGCCACTCATGGTCTCCGGCGCTGCGCAGAGCCGCCTCCGCGTGCTTGTATGTGGGGCCGGCAGCTGAACTCGTGCGCGGATTCAAATACCGGGCGTGGACGAGACTGGCCGAGTTCATGGGCGATCTCATGCTGGCGCCCGCCCGCCGGCTGGTGAACGGGTCGGTTCCCGAACTGGTTCCAGTGCCCCTCACGAAGGCGAAACGGCGTGAGAGGGGCTTCAACCAGGCTGAACTGCTGGCGCAGGAAATGTCCCGCCGCAGTGGCTGGCCCGTCGCGCTGCATTTGTCGAGAGAGCGTGGCGGTCCGCCGCTGGCACGCTTGGGCCGGTGGGACCGCGCGAAAGTTGCCCGACGGGCCTATTCGATACGATCGGGCGCGGCCGGCCTCGCCGGTCCGCGTTCGGCCGTGCTGATAGTCGACGATGTCATTACGACGGGAGCGACTGGTGTGGCCTGCGCGGAAGCACTGGATGCGGTCGGACTGGAGTGCCTCGGCATCGTCAGTTTCGCGCGGACCAGTCCCCTCGTTGGAGGCGGTTGACAAGGTCCGGCGGGAGGGACTTGTGCGGGACACTCCCCGCGTGCAAGCTATGGTCTCTTCAACTGGGAAATCCTTAGACGGGAGTCATTCATATGTCTGTCAAGATCGGGATCAACGGTTTTGGGCGGATCGGCCGCAACATCCTCCGCTCGGCCTTGCAGCAGGGAATGGGCGATCTGGACCTCGTGGCGATCAACGATCTGACGGATGCCGCAACGCTGGCGCATCTGTTCAAGTACGACTCCGTGCATGGCGTTTACGACGGGCAGGTCGAGGTCGATGGCAATGCCCTCGTAATCGACGGCGAGCGCTTCGACGTTCTCTCGGTGCGGGATCCGGCGGACCTGCCATGGGCGGACCTGGGAGCGGAGATCGTGTTCGAGGCGACGGGCCTGTTCAGAAAGCGCGCGGATGCGGCCAAGCACCTCGAAGCGGGAGCTCGCAAAGTCGTGATCACGGCCCCGGCTCCAGATCCCGATGTGACCCTGGTGCTCGGCGTCAACGGTGCGGATTACGATTCCGCGAAACACGACATCATCTCAAACGCGAGTTGTACGACCAACTGCGTGGCGCCCGCCGTGAAAGTCCTGGTCGACGAGTTCGGTTTCGAGAGCGGCCTGATGACGACGGTTCATAGCTATACCAATGATCAACGAATCCTCGATCTGCCGCACAAGGACCTTCGTCGGGCCCGTGCCGCTGCCGTTTCGATCATTCCGACGACGACCGGCGCCGCGAAGGCCACGGGCCTGGTTATTCCGGAGGTGGCGGGCCGGATCGGCGGAATGGCGATGCGCGTGCCGACGCCGAACGTATCGATCGTCGATCTCGTGGCGAAGCTCGGCCGGGAGACGAGCGCCGACGAAGTCAACGAGGCCTACAGGAGCGCAGCCGCAGGCAGTCTCAAGGGCATCCTTGCCTACGAAGACAAGCCTCTGGTGTCCATCGATTACGTGGGCAACCCGCACAGCTCCATCATCGATGCCCTGTCGACGTCAGTGATCGGCGGCAGTCTCGTGAAGGTAATCTCCTGGTACGACAACGAGTGGGGATACTCCACGCGGTGTGTGGATCTCGCCCGCGCCATCGGGCAGAGCCTCTGACCGGGGAGGCTGGCGTGCGACGGAGGAGCCTGGCAGACCTGGCGCCCGCCGAGCTGGACGGGCGCCGTGTCCTCATTCGGGTGGACTACAATGTGCCACTGTCCGGGGATGGGGCGGTTGCCGACGTGACGCGCATTCGAGCGACCCTTCCCACGCTGCTGCATGTCATGGAACGCGGCGGGAGGCCGGTTCTCCTGTCACACCTCGGACGTCCCAAGGGCACGATCATGCCTTCGATGTCGCTGAGGCCTGTGGCCCCGGTGCTGGCCGACGAGTTGGGAGTACCGGTTCGGTTCGTGCCTTCGACCGATACGGACGAGGCCGTCGAGGCGAGCTGCGACATCGGGAGAGATGAGGTCCTTCTGCTCGAGAACACGCGCTTTCTCGCAGGTGAAACGACCAATGACCCCGCTCTGGCGGAGCGTTTCGCGCGACTCGGCGACGTGTTCGTGAACGATGCGTTTGGCAGCACCCACCGGGCTCACGCGTCCGTGGTGGGGGTCACTGAGTTCCTGAAGCCGTCGGTCGCTGGCCTTCTCGTACAACGTGAGCTGCAAGCCCTCTCCGGTCTAAGGGAGATCAGCCGCAGGCCGTTCGTCGTTATATTCGGCGGTGCGAAGATCGGAGATAAGATCGGGCTCATGGAGGCGTTTCTGGAACGTGCCGACACGGTCCTGATCGGCGGGGCGATGGCCAACACGTTCCTGGCGGCGGCCGGTGCCAGCACCGGACGATCGTTGGTGGAGCGTGACGCGATTCCGGTGGCAGAACGATTTCTGACGAGCGGCGACCGGAAGCTGGTTCTTCCGACTGACCTCGTAGTGGCCGATCTGGAGGCCGCGGACGCCGGTTCGGCTAAGGTCGTCGCGGCCGGCGAGGTTCCGCCGGATCTCGCCGCGCTCGACATCGGACCGGAAAGCCAGGGTGCTTTCGCGGAGGTCGTGCGCGGAGCGGGTACCGTGTTCTGGAATGGTCCTATGGGGCTGTTCGAGAAGCCGGGATTCGACGCCGGCACGGTCGCCGTGGCTGTCGCCACGGCTGAGTGCACGGCCGCGGGCGGTTTTACGGTGATCGGAGGAGGGGACTCGGCGGCTGCGATCCGGCAGGCCGGCCTTTCCGAGGCGGTATCCCATGTGTCCACGGGTGGCGGCGCGTCGCTGGAGTACCTGGCAGACGGGTCGCTGCCTGGAATCGAAGCTCTGGACCCGGCCTGAGGGATCATGCGAAACGACGTGCGACCGATGTTCGCAGCCAACTGGAAGATGCATCTCGGACCCGCCGAAACGAGGTCTTTCGTCCAGCGCTTCGCTGCGCTGCACCCGCCGAGAGAGGATGCCAGACTCGTCTTCTTCCCGCCGTACCTGAGCGTTGGGGCATTCGTTGAATCCGCGCGCTCGCGACCGGACCTCGAGTCTGGAGTCCAGGACGTACACCAGGAC
>JABDQB010000347.1 GCA_013042495.1 Gemmatimonadota bacterium | reverse complement strand
GGACGGGATCGTGGCGCAGACCGCTTACATCGTTGAGCACCACCGCGCCGCTGTCTATCGCACGCCGCGCCACGTCGGCCTTCATCGTGTCGATCGACACCGGGATGTTTCGAAGCGCCAGTCCCTCGACGACCGGACCGACCCTGCCCCATTCCTCGGTCGCATGAACGGCGAGTGCCCCGGGACGCGTGGATTCGCCGCCGACGTCTATGAGATCCGCGCCGTCGCGGACCATCTCCTCCGCCCGCGCGAGCGCCTCGTCCGTATCGGCGTAACTTCCCCCATCGGAGAAGGAATCGGGAGTGACGTTGAGCACACCGACAACCACGGGTCGATCGACTCGCACGTCGAATCCCCGCACCGCCCACTCGCTCGAAGTCGTCGCCGCCAAGGTCGCCATAGCCGGAATCAGGCCATCGCCGGCGAAGGGTCTCCCCCAGCGTCCTCCAGAGGCGATTCGTTCGATCTCCGGACCTCCGGAGCGGCAGGCAGAACCGCTGCGGGCTCCGGCTCGAGCTCCCGGAGCGGCGGCAGTTCCCCACCGTCTTCGAGGATGTGAACGTCATCCAGATCCAGCGTCTCGCGTTCGAGCAGCGCCTCTGCAATCGCGCCGAGAAGAGCCCGGTTCTCGGTAAGCACCTCCTCCGCCTTCGTGTAGGCCTCGTCCAGCATCCGCTTGATCTCGGCGTCCACGAGCTCGGCGGTCTTGTCCGACACTTCGCGCCGCTGGCTGATCTCGCGTCCAAGGAAGATCTCGTGATCCTGTTCACCCACAGCGATCGGGCCGAGGACCTCGGACATGCCGAACTGAGTGACCATGCGGCGGGCGATTCCCGTGGCACGTTCGATGTCGTTGCCTGCACCCGTCGTGATCTTGGAGGGTCCAAAGGTCATCTCTTCTGCCACGCGACCACCAAACAGCATGACCAGTTGCCCCTGGAGCCACCCCTTTGTGTAGTTGTGGCGGTCCTCCTCGGGCAGCGAGGCGGTGATGCCCAGGGCCCGTCCACGCGGCATGATGCTCACCTTGTGGAGCGGATCCAGCCCGGGCACCCGCCGCGCGATCACGGCATGTCCGGCTTCGTGGTATGCCGTCACCCGTCGCTCTTCATCGGAAATGACCATGCTGCGCCGCTCGGCCCCCAACATGACCTTGTCCTTGGCGGAATCGAAGTCATCCATGTACACCCGGTCCTTGTCGTGCCGGGCGGCCAAAAGGGCTGCCTCGTTCACGATGTTGGCCAGGTCGGCCCCGGACAGGCCCGGCGTGCCCTTCGCCAGAACCTTCAGGTTGACGTCGTCTGACAGCGGGATCTCCTTCGTGTGTACCCTTAGTATCCCTTCGCGTCCGTTCACATCGGGAAAGTCGACGACGATCTGGCGATCGAAACGACCGGGGCGAAGGAGCGCCGGATCCAGCACATCAGGCCGGTTCGTGGCCGCCAGGAGGATCACTCCCTCGTTGGACTCGAAGCCGTCCATCTCGACGAGGAGCTGATTCAGGGTCTGCTCCCTCTCATCGTGACCGCCGCCGAGACCCGCGCCCCGGTGCCGGCCCACCGCATCAATCTCGTCAATGAAGATGATGCACGGAGCGTGCGACTTGCCCTGCTCGAACAGGTCCCGGACCCGACTCGCGCCGACGCCCACGAACATCTCCACGAAATCCGATCCGCTCATCGAGAAGAACGGGCGGCCCGCCTCGCCAGCCACCGCCCTGGCGAGCAGCGTCTTGCCGGTACCCGGGGGACCCACCAGTAGAGCCCCCTTCGGAAGCCGCCCCCCGAGCTTCCTGAACTTGGCAGGGTCCTTGAGGAATTCGATGATCTCCTCGAGTTCCTCCTTGGCCTCGTCGGCGCCCGCCACGTCGGCGAAGGTGACCTGCGGCGTATCCCCGGTGAGCAGCTTGGCCTTCGACTTCCCGAAGCTGAACGCCCTCGAGCCTCCTGCCTGCATCTGACGGAAGAAGAAGAACCACAGTCCGATGATGAGGACCCAGGGCAGAATCGACACCAGGTAGCTGACCCAGTTCGCTCCCGTCTCCTCGGCCTTGACCTCGACGCCCAAGGCTTCGAGCCCGTCGATGAGCTCCTGGCTTGCCTCCGTCGGAAGAAGCGTATGGAACTGTCCGACGGGCTGGCCTTCCACCTGGATCGAGGTTCTCAGTTCTCCTTCGAGCTTGCGAGTCTCGGAGAACGTGACCGACCGAATGTTGTCACCCTCGAGCTGCTCACGAAACTCTGTGTACGTGAGTTCGCGCTCGAGCTGGCGGCTGGTCTCCATCACTTGAAATATGGCCAGCGGAATCAGGATCACGAGCGCCCAGAACGACGCGGTTCGCAGGAAACGCCCTGTCTTCTGATCCTTGTCCCCGTCGTCCGGGATCATCTTTGCCACGTCAGTCCTTCCTCTGCGGTTCCGTCAGTGTCCTAGATGCTGGCCACGAAGGGGAGATGTCGGAAATCCTCCGCATGGTCAAGCCCGTAGCCGACCAGAAAGTCCTCCGGAGCATCGAACCCTACCCAACGGGGTTCCAGCACGAGGTCCTTGGCGATGTGCTTGTGAAGCATGGCGCACAATTCGATCGAAGCCGGAGACCGGGCCTCTAGCGCCCGGGTCAGGCGGTTGATCGTGTTGCCGCTATCCACGATGTCTTCGACCAGGATGATGTGCCGGCCCTCGATCGGTGCCGTTGGATCGTACAGGAGCTTGACGTCACCCGACGACGTCGTTCCCGCACCGTAGCTCGAGGCGACGATGAAGTCCACGTGCAAGGGGCGATCGATGTGCCGAACGAGGTCGCTCAGGAAAATGAACGATCCCTTGAGCAGCCCGAGAACCAGAACATCGGCATCGGGACCATAGTGCTCGGCGATCTCCGCACCCATCTCCTGAACCCGGCCAGCGATCGCTTCGGCGCTGAAGACCACGTTCTTCAACTCCCTGCCGCCGGTGCGTGCCAGTAGCCCTTCCGCCGTCAGGTACGGAGCACCCGCTCGTACGTGGTCATTCATAGCTCAACTCGAACTCCAAGAAGGAAACGTTCGCCCCGGATTCCTCGTCGTTCTCGGCAATGGCCAGTCCTTCGATCCACAGGATGTTGCCCAGCCGGTCGGCCAGCACCGGAAGGCGCGCCCGCTCGCTCAGCGGGATTCGACGATCTGCAAACAACTTCTTCAGCTTCCGGGTACCACCGGCCAGTCGAATCCTGTCGCCAGCTCTCCAACCCCGAAACATCAAGGGATAATGACCTGGGGAAACGGCTACGGCAATCCGCTCGGGAAGCGCCGCCGCGCGCGTCACGGGCCGCCACCTGACAACGAGCGCGCGTTCGCCAATTCGTACCCGTCCGGCCCCGGTGCGCCCGTGCACCAACAGAGCTTCGGGCCACACGGGCTCCACCGGCCGGCCGATGACCACCCGGTCGTACTCTCTCCAGAGCTCGAGGCCGCCCCCGAGATTCACGCGCCCGCCGCTACGGCCTTCGCTGATAAACTCCACGCCGGCCCGGGTTCCTCCTGCCGTCAGCTCTACTCCGGCAGCGCGAGCCGCCTGCCGCAGGGCGACGGCCGCGAGTTCTGTACCGGCTAGGCACAGAGTCTCGCGGCTCAACTCGAGGTGTCCTTGACGGGCCGAGCCGACAGTAGCCTCCGCCAACAGGCGAGCGGCAAGCCGTTCGGCCAGGCCGGTGGCCCGCGCCGCCGCCGCGCTGAGAGCGAGGAGCCGCGGAACCGCAGCTGGATTCAGTCGCTCCAACCCCGGGATGACCTCAGGCCGAATCCGCACCCGGGCCCAGCGCCGATCCATATTCGAAGGGTCCTCGAGCCACGGCGCACCCAGTTCCTCCAAGTACGCGATGACAGCCCGTCGTCGAAAGGGGAGGAGGGGCCGAACGATCCGACCTCTTCGGAGGGGCATGCCGGCCAGGCCCCGCAAATCAGTACCTCTCATCAGCCGGAAGAGCACGGTCTCCGCCTGGTCATCCGCGTGATGGCCGACAGCCAGCCTGTCGGCCCGCCTCTCGCCGGCCAGCTCCTGCAACCAGGCGTAGCGGACATCTCGCAAGCTGGCCTGCTTGGGCCGCGGGGGCGCGGCCGGCACCCCCTGGTGACAGGGTACGCCGACATCCGCGGCCAGCCTGGCCGCGAGCTTCGCGTCGGCCCCCGAGCCGGCCCGCATCTGATGATCGAAGTGGGCCGCTTCCAACCGCAGATCGAGGCTCGCGGCGAGGCCGGACAGCAGATGCAGGAGGGCCGCGGAGTCAGGACCACCGGACAATGCCACGATGACCGTGGACCCCGCGGGGAGGAGGTCGGGCTGTGCACACAGCCAGGCCCTCAGGAGGGCCGGAAGTCGCGGGCGGGACTCGGCGTTACGAAGGAACGGACCTACGGGGCCTCCTCCTCTTACGCAGACTCGCGCTGCCGCCATTTCCCGGCGCCACGCTGGAAACACAGCACAGTCGGGACAGAAACCCCGGAACCGCTGACAGGAGGCGCGTCCGAACTCCGCTTTGGAGGCTCCGCGTAGGGGACATCCTTCGCCCCCTCGACGATCGAAGACTTCTCCGCTGGCGCCAGCGTCCTGTCTCGGCCCGTAACGTAGATGTCCAACGCGCGCCTCATGTCAGGCCGGGCCGGCAGTCCGACATCGGGCATCGAAGCCCGGCTCTTCCCCGTCTCCCCGGGGGCACCACCGAACTCTGTCATACCGCCAACACTTCCTGTTCCTTGCGCTCGAGCATGACGTCCAGTTTTGCGATATGGCCGTCCGTCAATTCCTGGAGTTTGTCGAGATCGCGCCGCATCTGGTCCTCGCCGATGTCGCCATCCTTCTTCTGACGCTCGATCTCCGACTTGGCCTTGTGCCGGGCATGGCGGACCGCGACTCGTCCCTCCTCAGCCATTCGGTGCAGAACCTTGACCATTTCACGTCGCCGCTCTTCCGTGAGCGGCGGGATGCTGACGCGAATGATGTGGCCGTCGACCGACGGGTTCAGACCAAGGTCGGCCGATTGAATCGCCTTTGCGACCGAATTCACCAGATTGGTGTCCCAGGGTTGGACAACTAGCATTTGCGGTTCCGGCGTCGTGACCGTCGCAGTCTGCTTGAGAGGCATCTTCGAGCCATATGCGTCAACCTGGACGGTGTCCAGCAGGCCAGGCGACGCTTTTCCGGTTCGCACCCCCAGGAACTCCCGGGAGATGGCTTCCAGGTTCAAGTCCATCTGGTGCGAAGCTTCCTTCAGCGTCGGGCTGACCATCTGATGTCCCCCTTCACGTTACGAGTGTACCGATTCTGTCGCCCTGCAGCGCCGCGAGGATCGCCCCCGACTTTCGGATGTTCAGCACGATCACCGGCAGGTCGTTGTCTTTGCACAGCGATACCGCTGCAGCGTCCATCACGCCGAGTTCCTTGTTGATGACTTCCCTGTACGTAAGCTCGGGAAGGAACCGGGCCTCCGGATCCTGGACAGGATCGGCCGAGTAGACCCCGTCGACCTTGGTGGCCTTGAGGATCACGTCAGCGCCCATTTCGATGGCCCGGAGCACCGCTGCTGTGTCGGTTGAAAAGTAGGGATTCCCGGTGCCGCCCGCGAAGATGACGACACGGCCCTTCTCAAGGTGCCTCAGGGCCCGTCTGCGGATGTAGGGCTCGGCAAGCTGCTCCATCCTGATGGCCGTCATCACTCGTGATTCGACTCCGTGCCGCTCGAGCGCGTCCTGTAACGCCAGGGCGTTGATGACGGTGGCCAGCATGCCCATGTAGTCGGCCGACACCCTGTCCATGCCTCGCTCGCTGGCTTCCGTCCCCCGCACGATGTTGCCGCCGCCCACCACCAGGCCCAATCGAACGCCGGCATCGTAGACCGTCTCGACCTCGAGGACGAGACGATCGACAACCTCAGGCGCGATCCCGAACCCCTGGTCGCCCGCGAGCGATTCGCCCGAGAGCTTGACCAGGGCCCGGGGGTATTTCAGTTCCGGCAATGGTCCTCCCTAACCTCCGATCGCAAAGCGCACGAACCGACGAACGCCCACGTCAGAGTCATGGCTGGCCACGAGGTTCTCGATGCTCGTGTCGGGGTCCTTCACGAATGCCTGCTTCAACAGCGTGTGCTCCTCGAAGTACTTCCGCATGCGGCCCTCGACGATCTTCTCGGCGATGTGATCGGGCTTGCCTTCAGACTTCGCCTGCTCCACCAGGACAGCTCGCTCCCGATCACGATCTTCCTGGGGAATGTCTTCTGGAGACACCCCCATGGGATTCGTGGCCGCCACGTGCATCGCGAGGTCACGCGCCAGTTCGGACACATC
>JABDQB010000342.1 GCA_013042495.1 Gemmatimonadota bacterium | reverse complement strand
CTGCCGACGAGCTCAAGATCGATGGTTCGGGTCTCCGTGTCGACCCTGACAACCTGCACCGAGACTCGGTCTCCCAATTGGTGCCTCTTCCGGGTTCTCCTGCCGATCACCGCGTGCGCGTCGGCGTCATACGAATAGTAGTCGTCAACCAGCGAGCCGAGGCGAACGAGACCTTCCGCGAGCACGCCGTCCAGAACCACAAAGAGGCCGAAGCTGGTCACCCCACCGATCGTTCCCTCGAACTCGTCGCCGACGTGCCGCTGCATGAAGCGTATCGTCTTGGCTTCGACGGATTCCCGTTCTGCCTCCTGGGCCCGTCTTTCCATGTCTGACGCATGACGGGCAATGTCCTTGAGCTCGGGCGACGGCCGGCCCGGAGCACCCTTCAGCGAACGGACCAGCGCCCGGTGAACGACGAGGTCCGGATAGCGGCGGATTGGTGAGGTGAAGTGCGCATACGCCGGAGATGCCAGGCCGAAGTGGCCCACGTTCTCGGTCGCGTACCGCGCTCGCTTCATCGATCGCAGCGTCACGTTCGAAATCAGGTACTCGTGGGGGGTACCACGGGCCTGGTCGAGCAGCTGAGATAGATCGGCGGGGCTGACCTCGGCCATGGGTAGAGAATGGCCGAAGAAGCCCGCGAGTTCCCTCAGCTTCTCGATGCGGTCCGGGTCCGGGTCCTCGTGTATCCTGTAGATCAGTGGGAGATCCGCTGCCAGTCCTACGGTCGCGACGGTCTCGTTGGCGAGGATCATCAGATCTTCAATGACACGATGTGCTTCGAGGCGCTGGCGGGGTAGGATCTCAACCGGCTCACCTGCGTCGTCAAGGATGACCTTTGCCTCGGGAATGGCGAAGTCTACCGCCCCGGCCTTCTCCCGCCGGGCCCTGACTGTCGCTGCCACTTCGGATAACGTCCGCAGGGCCTCCGTCACGGCGACCGAATTCTTCTCCGGCGCTGCCGAGGCGTCCAGAAGTTCCTGCGCATCTTCGTAAGCGAGGCGGCGAGCGCTCCGTATGATCCCACGTACGATCCTGTGCTGGCGAAGCTCCAAGTCGGAGTCGAACACCAGAACCACGGACACCGTCAACCGGTCCTGGTCTGGAACGAGCGAACATAGATCCGCCGACAGGGCCTCCGGGAGCATCGGGATCACGCGATCCACGAGATACACGCTGGTGCCTCGATCCAACGCTTCCCGATCGAGAGCGCTTCCCTCCTTCACGTACCATGACACGTCGGCGATGTGTACACCGACCTCGAGCCCCGCCTCCGTGCGGCTGACGGACAGGGCATCGTCATGGTCCCTCGCGTCTTCCGGATCGATGGTGAAAGAAAGCGTGCCTCGGAAGTCTTCTCTTCCCTCGAGGTCCTCGGGCCGGAGCCCCCGGCGCGAGATCTTTTCGGCTTCCCGAACGACCGTCGGCGGAAATTCTACGGGCAGTTGCTGGCCGAGGATGATCGACAGCACATCAATGCCCGGGTCTCCCGGGCGGCCCAACACCGCGGAAACGACGCCCACGGGGCGAAGTTCGTCCTTTCCCCACTCTTCGATGCGGGCGAGCACAATGTCGCCATCCGAGGCCTCGGCGCAGGCCGTGGCAGGCAGGAAGACGTCCGATGGCAGAGGAGGCTCCTGCGGAATGACCAATCCGTAACCGCGACGTTGGTGATAGACACCCACGACCTGACTGATCGCCCTTTCCAGCACTCGTACCAGACGCCCCTCCGGGTTTCGGCCGGGCGACCTCCGCTCGACGCGAGCCGCGACTCGGTCGCCCTCGACGGCGGATCCGAGATTCCGCTGCGGCACAAAGACATCCTCAGAGCCAGCGGCCTCTGGAATTACGAATCCATCGCCTGCGCGGGTCACGTCCAAGACCCCCGTCACGATTTCGAAGCTGCCAGGCAGGGCATATCGGCCCTTTCGCTGACGGAAGACCTCTCCATCCGTCTCCATGGCCCTCAGCCGGCGCCGAAACGCCCGGTACGCGTCGCGATTCACGTGCAAACGTCTGGCGAGATCGCGCGCGGTCAGGGGGCCGTGACGGGCCTCCTCGAGGGCTCGAACGATCTCGATGCGGCTGGGCAGATCATTCATTGCGGGCTCGCGCGTGCTGGCGGATCAAAAACCGAAAGCGAGGGAGAGTTGGAATGGGGAGTCGGAGTCGAAACTTGAAAAATCGTCGAACGCTCTTCCGAGATCGACGACCAATCGGTCGTAGCGAAGACCGATTCCCAGAGCAGCGCCACTTCTGCCCGCAGTGCTCCATGCATAGCCGGCCCTCAGGTAGAGGATTCCGCGCAAGGAGGCTTCGCTGCCCAAATAGCCTTCGAGGTCGTCGAATTCCGTGACGGTTTGTTGAACGTCCGCCTGCAGGACAACTCCGAACGTGTCCTCTCCAGGGAGGAATGCATGGAGGACGTCCAGCAAAGCTCCGACCCTCAAGCGCGTCGGCATGGGATCGGTAGTGCTGCCGCCGCTGATTCGAATGCCTGGTCCCAGATTTCGCAGCACGGCTCCTACCGACAATCCGCGGGCCGCCCCGATGTCCGCGGTGACCCCAAGGTCGAATGCATGTCCGATACTCCTGCCGTCCACAGATCCGCAATCGCCGGAACACGCTGACGACAGGCGGACGAGCTTGTAGCTCACTCCGAGGTCAAACGTAGAGGAGAGCCCATACCCTCCAGTCAGGATCAGGGCGTCGTCGTCGAGAGCTATCAAGCCGATGTCCTGGTTCGATTCGTCTCGCGCCTCGATGGACCCCATGCCGAAATGATAGTAGGCGAGCCCGACTCTCAGGGCCTGCCACCGGCCAAGGAACCCGACGACCTGGCTGGACGTTCCGAAATCGTTCGCCACGTGGAAATAGGCCGTCGGTCGCTCGATGCCCGCCGCCGACGCCGGATTCCAAAGCACCCCCTCCACGTCCGCCCGCGATGCCACGACAGCTCCGCCCAGACCCACGGTACGGGCGCCGATCGGGGCTAGGAGGAAGCGCGCAGTCTCACGGGTTGAAGACCGGCTGAGCAGCTCAGTGCCGGTCGAGGAGTCCTGCGCCCCGGACGTGGAGGGACTCAGGACGAGGAATGAAACCAGGACGAGGCTAGAGAGCCTCGGCTTCATCGATCAACATGATGGGAATGTCTTCTTCGATGCGGTATCGCAGTCGGCATGCCTGACAGGTGAGAGTCTGCTCAGTCTCGGCGTAGTCCAGCTCGCCACGGCATTTCGGGCAGACGAGGATCTCCAGCAGCTTCGGGTCGATGGCCATGGTTCACCTGGGTCCGGGCGGAAGGTCGTATCCAAGAAGCTTAAGCCGGCCCGGGCGACGTCGCCAGTTGGGCATCACCTTCACCCGGAGATCGAGGTAGACGGGGCGCTCAATCAGTCGTTCTATCTTGCCTCGTGCCTTGCGGCCTATGCTCTTGATCATGCTGCCGCCCCTGCCGATTACAATGCCTTTCTGGGATTCTCTCTCGATGTATATCATGGCCGCGATGTATACCGGATCGTCAGCTTCACGGAACGTCTCGATTTCCACGGCGGTCGCGTAGGGAACTTCGTCGGCGAGTTCCTCGAAGCAGGTCTCTCGGATCAACTCGGCCGCGAAGAACCGGACCGGGGCGGCCGCAATGTCGTCCACCGGATAGAGTGGAGGACTGCTGGGGAGGAGGCCGAGGATCGCCTCCCTCAGCTCATCCACTCCCCTGGCTGTGCTGGCCACCGTCGTGATCGTCATATGCCAGTGGGCACCCTCGGTCAGGGAATCTCGGATACGAGTTGACTCGTCCTCTCCGACGCGATCCGCCTTGTTGAGGCAGAGGATGGAGGGTATTCCCGGCGGCGTTTCGAAGTCCCGTGCATGCTCCAGGCTGGTCTTCCAACCGAGGTCAACCACGTACATCAGCACATCGGCGTCGGTCCTGGCACGCGCCACTTCCGCCTGCATGGACTCGTGCAGAGCGTATCGTGGTTCCAGCAGGCCGGGTGTGTCCACGAAGATGGCCTGGTGATTCTCATCCGTGTAGATGCCCAGGAGCCGCTGTCTCGTCGTCTGTGCCTTGTGAGTGACGATACTGAGCCGCTCGCCGATCAGATGATTGAGCAGTGTGGACTTCCCGACGTTCGGCAGGCCGATAATGGCGCACATTCCGGCCCTGAAGGATCCCGAGGTGACGGGATACGTAGACTCAGTCATGCGGAAGAAGCTGCGGAGCCGGGGGCGGCCCCACAAGCACCATCGCGATCCCGAAGCTGGGGCTAGCCGCCCGGCTGACGCTGACCCTGACGACTTCGCCGTTGCTCTCGGATCTGGCCCTGGATCTCCCGATATTCCGGGAGCTGGTCCTCTTCAAGCACACCCTCGATCTGCTCACTCGTCTCCGTCTGAAGCTGCTCCATCTTGGGGCGCATCTCCCGCATCGCCTCGCGGCCCTGGCCGCGGACCGCTTCGAACATCTCCTGGCCCTTCTGCCTCTGCGCCTCGAGAATCTGTCTGATGGCCGTGGCCTGCTCATCATTAAGATTAAGTCGCGACTTGTAACTGTCTATAATACTGTCGGTTGACGCAGCCGGTCCGCTGGGTGCACGGCGTTGCGCCACGAGGTCTGTAGGCCACAGGGCCAGGGCCAGCAGACCAACGAGCATTAGCATCATTCGGGCCATCGTTGCCGTCCTTCGGTAGGGGGTCGACTTCTCCGTCGTATCGTTCATGCAAGATTTTGACGACACAAACGCTGCGCCCATTCCCAGTCGATGGGATGTCCCCGTACGCCTGGGGTAGACGTACGAACGCCCCACCCGGCGGAGCGGGTGAGGCGTTGGTAATAAGAGCCGGCGGTGACCTACTCTCCCACGGCCTGAGGCTGCAGTACCATCGGCGCTGAGGGGCTTAACTGCTGGG
>JABDQB010000339.1 GCA_013042495.1 Gemmatimonadota bacterium | reverse complement strand
ACCGGCTTCAACACCATGCGCGTCATGAACTCGGATACGGCATCCGCGGCGGGCGACACGCGTGCCTGGTCGGTACAGGGGGGCTATTTGTTCCCACTCGGACTGGACTTCGACGTGGGGTACAGTTCATCCGACCGGCGCACCATCACCGTCCTGAGCGAGCGCCGGGTCGTCGATCGCGAATGGCCATCGCTCGAGCTTCGGTGGCGAACCGTACCGATCCCGGGATTCCTCGACAAGTTCATGCGGGACATCACCTTGTCAGGTGCCTGGCGTACGCGCGAGACCCAGACGAGCACCACGACGGGCCAGGACAGGGGGAGCGAGCAAACGGTGCGTTCGCTCGGGCTGGTCTTCATCCTGGTCAGCGGCTTCAACATCAGGTATGACTTTGACAACACGGCGTCGGAAAGACTCGACGCGACGGGTCTAAGCCAAAGTGATCGAGCGTCCCATTCCGTTCGGCTTTCCGGTTTTCTCCCGCCTCCCGGCTTCCTCCCGTTCGTGAAGAACGACATGCGCGTGTCGCTGGATTACTCCACCAATGGGAATTCCGATTGTCGGGCTCTCGGCGGGTCGGGCGTCGGGATGGTGGACCAGGTCTTCCGCGACGACTGTACGACGCACACCGACCAGACGACGCAGAACGTCGCGTTCGCCCTCGACACGGACTTCACGGGATACTCCCTGGGAATTCAGTTGTCGTGGGTCGGACGTTCCAGTGGAGTCGGACGGCGCCAGGCGTCGAGCCAGTTCAACTTCAACATCTTCGGCCGCTTCTTCTTCCGGGCCAGCGAGGGCCAGACCCAGTTCAACCGTTGACGTCGTTCACTTCCCGTTGAGGCCGCTCCCCTATATCGCGGCCGGGAGGACGACACACGATGCACCTCAACGGAACGGAACTGCGCTCCCTGCTGCTGGCCACGGGATTGCTGCTGCTGGGAACGGCGGCGCGGCTCGGCTTCGGTCCGGGGCCTGACGACTTCTCGTGGAGTGAAAGCTCTCCGCTCCCTGGCAGGCCCGCGCGCGACCTGTCAGAAACGCTGCGCGAGGTAACGCGCGGCGCGAGCGAGGAGGAACTCGCGGCCCGTCCGCTGAGTCCCGACGAGCAGCTCGACCCCAACCTGGCTCCCGCTACCCATCTGCGCCGCCTCCCCGGAATCGGCCCCGCCCGGGCCCGCGCGATCGTGAAAGAGCGGGAGACTGCGGGTTTCTATCTCGGTCCCGGAGACCTGGAGCGAGTGCCCGGAATAGGCCCCAGGACCGTTGAGGCGCTGGCACCCCACCTGTCCTTTGATTCCCGCGCCAATTCTTCTTCCGCGGGCCGTGGTCAGTCCCCGGCTGGCCGGTTCGGGGGCCGGGTCGACGTGAATCGGGCACAAATCAAGGAATTGGAGCAAATCACGGGGATTGGACCGGCCCTGGCCGCCCGCATCGTCGCTACCCGCCGCACGTTGGGGCCCTTCAGGAATGCCCAAGATCTGCTCCGCGTGCCTGGAATCGGGGAAGTCGTCCTGGAACGAATCCGCGGACAAGTGCGATTCTGAGCGGCCGATACGGCTCTGTCGCCGGTTTCACGCCTGCTCCGGCGGCTCTTCGTTGCGTCCCGGGGTGTGGCGCGCGGCCCACACCGGGCACGGCGCTTGCTCGACTCCGAACGCCGCGGGCGGCTTGTGCCCGAAAAGCGTTGGCGCTCGGTGGGATCCCGACCGAGCCGAATCGGCCAGAGAAACAGAGAGCCGGCGAGCGAGATGGCATCAACTTCATTGGAACAGAGCCAGATCGGCGAAATGCTCCTGCGCGAGAACCTCGTCACGCGGGAGCAGCTGGATAAGGCTCTCAAGGAGCAGAAGCAGGGGGGGACCCGGATCGGATTCTCTCTGGTCTCCGCCGGTGCAGTGTCCGAGACGGAACTTACGCGGCTTCTTTCGCGTCAGTATCGGGTTCCGGCAGTCGACCTGTCCGAGGTCGAGGTGGACGCAAAGATCCTTCAGCTCGTGCCCGCCGATTTTGCCGCCAAGCACCTGATCCTCCCTCTCAGGCGGGTGGGCCGGACCCTCACCGTCGCCATGGTCAACCCGACTGACCTGAGCGTCATCGACGACCTGAAGTTCATCACTCGATTCGACGTAGACGCCGTAGTGGCCGGCGAGTACTCGCTCCGCATGGCCATCGACAAGTACTACGAGATCGCGACGGACCGGCTGGGAGATCTTCTCGAGGAACTCGAGGAGCAGGACGTGGAAGTGGTGGAGGAGGAAGAGGAAGTCTTCTCCACCATGCAGCTGCAGGCGCAGGTCGAGGAAGCGCCCGTGGTTCGTCTGATCAACGGCTTCCTTACCGACGCCGTTCGTCGCGGGGCCTCCGACATCCACATCGAGCCGTATGAAAAGGACCTGAGGGTACGGTACCGGATCGACGGCGCCCTGCAGGAGATCATGAAGCCGCCTATCCGGATGAAGGCCGCCCTGATCTCTCGCGTGAAGATCCTGGCGGATCTGAACATCGCCGAGCGACGGGTCCCCCAGGACGGCCGCATCAAGATCAAGATCGGGCGCAAGGTAATCGACTTCCGCGTGTCCACTCTGCCGACGCTGTTTGGCGAGAAGATCGTGCTCCGGATCCTGGACAAGGGCAACCTGACGCTCGACCTGGAGAAATTCGGGATGGAGCAGAAGGCCGAATCCGACTTCCTGGATGCCATTTCCAGGCCCTACGGCATGGTGCTCGTGACCGGACCGACGGGCTCGGGTAAGACGACGACCCTGTACAGTGCGCTCAGCCGGATCAACACCGACGAAGTCAACATCATGACGGCCGAGGACCCGGTCGAGTACAACCTGCACGGCAT
>JABDQB010000338.1 GCA_013042495.1 Gemmatimonadota bacterium | reverse complement strand
CCCCGACGTGGGAGAACACCTCGTTGCACTTCTCGACCTCTCATGCGACGCCGCCCTTGACCTCGGCCACCTCGATGAGAGCTTGATGATCCTCGAAGGGCAGACGGGGCGACCGGAAGGTGAGACCGACGGAGCCGGGTGGCTCGAATCACTTGTTCGAGCCCGCCGGGCGAGGGATGCGCTCACACAGCGGCTCCTCGAAGCGATGGCAGTCCTGGGACGTACACGCATCGCGATCGCAGCGGGCGAATCGGCAGGCGACCGTCTAACCGCGTTCGCCGCCGAATTGGAGATGGACGCGACGACCCACGCGGAAGCGCGGAGACAGGTTGAGGCATTGGCGGGGTAGTGCCCTGCGTGATCGACCGTGGTGGACTGGTCTCCGAGGACCGCTTCCCTCACCCGGAGCGTAGCGCTCGCCACACGGGTCTTCCGAACGCGATCAGGCAGGTCCAACCCGCCAGGACGCCGGGCAGAAAGCTGGCGGCGAAGATATGGGCCCCTCCGGCCCAGCTCGACTCCTTCCAGACGAAGAACACCCCCGCCGGGACGAAGAGCACGCAGCTAAGCGCGACCAGCAGGAGTCCTACCGTCTTCTGCCTCGCCAGAAGCAGCACACCCACCACTAGACCGACGAGGAGCGCCGCGGGGACGGCGACGTGCCACTCGATGCGGTATCGGTACACGGCGACGAACACGAACAGTCCGACGGCCGAAGCGAGGTTCAGGATGAGGGTCCAACGCACGAGTCCCATGCGGGCACCACTCCAGTCCGTTGCTGTCCGGCCTTCGTAGTGCTCGAACATGGCCCGACCCGGTAAAGCCACGAGAAGCAGAGCGGAAGCGATCAGCGCGATGGTCTGCTGCATCAGCGGAACGCCGGAAGGCAACCCGAAAGAGAGGTATAGGGCCCATGGAAGCACGGCCACGGCTGCCGCGAGCCCCAGCCAACGCCCCCAGTGTCTTCCCAGGGCCAGCCCGACAACGGCCGCGCCGAGCGGGACGAGCAGCAGCTTCGTAGCCACAACGAGCCCCGGATTGACCCCGTAAGCTCCCCCCTCAAGCGTCACGATCAGGCCGCCCAGTGCGAGCAGCGCACCGATCGCGATGATCTTCCGCAACAGGATCATTCGGCCTCCGTCAGTGGGTGTTCATTGAACCACGCAGGCCCGCAAATGTTCACACCGATCGCCGTCCGGCGCCGTCGCCGAAAAAGACTCGGCGAACGGGGCGGGCGGTTGCAGCTTCCACGAACTGAGCGAAGGTTTGGGTGCGGACTCGATACCGTCCAAGATGAGAGGTGCCCAAGTGAACCCGACACAGCTTCTACTGACCACTTCTGCGGCCGGGGCTCTCACGGCCCTGGTTCTGTTTCTGGTCTTTCTCCACGCGGCGCGGAAGCGCCGTGCATTGAGCAGCCTCATCGCCGGCCTCGGTTCCCTCTCGGCCGGACTCGTAGGTCTGCTCAGCATGGCGGTGCTCGTCGGGACCCAGGGGTATCGTGCCCTGACCCACGAGGAGGTTGCCGCCCGCGTGTGGACCGTGCCCAGCGGTGACCAGGCGTTCGCGGCCCACGTGCAGCTTCCCGACAGTTCGGTGCGCACGTTCCGTATCGCGGGAGACGAGCTTTACATTGACGCCCATATTCTGAAGTGGAAGCCGCTCGCGAACCTCGTCGGACTTCACACCGACTATGAGCTGGACCGGATCGGCGGTCGCTACGACGACCTCGCGGATGAAGCGGCGCGACCCCGAACCGTCTACTCACTCGCTCAGCCGAAAGTCTTCGACATGTTTCACCTGCGGCGGGGCATGTCACTGCTTTCGCCGCTGGTGGACGCCGAGTACGGATCGGCAACGTTCGTCACCGCTCCGGACGCGACCGTGATGTGGGAGCTCAGGGTGTCGACCAGCGGACTCCTGATCCGGCCTGCCGCCGCGCAGCAGGAGGTCCCAGATCCGCCGAACTGATCGGGAGCGCCAACTCGGATTCCCTCTCAGTGGCAGATATCGGACCCGGCGTCGGTGAACGTATGACCCGCCACGGGGACGAACTGCCATTCGTACGAGTCGTGACGCAGGGTGAGCTTCAAAACTCCGAACGTATCCGACGCGCGCACCTCGCTCCCGGTGCGCGGGACCCCGGTCGGACGAAGGTAACGCCCACCCGTTCCGGCTATGATCTGCCGGATCCCGTTCGCTGAGTCCAACTCTCCGGCTGGATTCAACGGTGCGAGACGCTCGTAGTGGTGCTCGTGACCGACGAGCACGAGGTCCGCTCCAAATTCGTACAGGGCCTGCCAGAGTGCGTCGAAGCGATCGTCGTCGCCGTACACCCCTGAGCTGAACCGCGGGTGATGCCAGTACGCCAGGGTGCACGCGTGGTCGCTGGCCGCCAGCTCGGCCCGTAACCATTGCTCCTGGGCCGATCCGGCACTCACCGGGACCTTCCCTGCATTGCTGTTGAGGACGACCACCTTCCAGGCGCCCGCCTCGTACGAGTAGTACCCTTTGTCCGGCTCCCCGGCCGACGCACCGAAGTACGCGAAGTGGGGCGCTCCGCCGTCTGCGTGGTACTCGTGGTTGCCGATCGCCGGGTACGTCC
>JABDQB010000335.1 GCA_013042495.1 Gemmatimonadota bacterium | reverse complement strand
AGTGAGGGCTACGGCTCTGATTACCGCGATGGAGCAGCCGCTCGGTCAGACGGTCGGCAACGCCCTCGAAGTAAGGGAAGCGCTGGATTGCCTCCGCGGCGAAGGTCCGGCCGACCTGCGGGAGGTGAGCCTGGCGCTCGCGGCCGAGTGCGTGACCGCGGCCCTACCCGGCGCGGCGTCCACCGGAGCGCGCGCGAGACTCGAGGCCATGCTCGATGATGGAAGCGCCCTCGCGCGTTTCGCCCGCCTGGTCGAGCGGCAAGGCGGGAACCCCGAGGTCGCTGTCCGCGCGGGCATCCTACCGGAGGCGCCCCTCCAGCTGACATGGGAAAGTCAGGCCGACGGCTTCGTCACGCGTGCCGACGCCTACGAGATCGGGGTGGCGGCGGTGGAACTCGGGGCGGGGAGACGTCGGTTGGAGGATGACGTGGATCCCGCCGTCGGAATCGAACTGCTGGTCCGTCGGGGCGAGCCAGTGCGGCTAGGTCAGCCCGTGGCGCGCGTCCACGCCCGCTCGCGGGACGCGGCGGAAGCCACGATCCAGCGGCTGCATGGTGCGTTCGAGTTCGGAGAAGCGCCGCCCGAGGTCCTGCCGCTCGTGTGGCGCCGGGTGCCCGGGGTTTAGAACTCGAAGTCGTCGGATACCGGCGGCGCGAGCGAATCCGGGATGACGCCCAGGCTGTCCGCCCAGTTGCGGGTCCCCCATGGGCCGTGCACGTCGCACGATTCCCGCGGCTCGGTTTCCGGGATATAGACCTCGGTATAGACGGCCTCCAGGGGGCACCAGGCCGTCGCCAGCATCCCCGTCGTGCGATCCACCCGCCGTTCGATCAGGCCCGTTGGCCTGGCCCACGGCGCGGGCGCCGGCCGATCCGCATAGAAGTACTTGAGGACCTCGGCGTTCACCGGGGCGGCGTCGCGTCCGCCCTGCGCGTCATCACGGATGTATGCCGGCATGTCGAAGCCGACCCAGGTAAGGGTGACGATCTCCGGCGTGAATCCTACGAACCATGTATTTGTGAGCTCGTTCGTGGTGCCGGTCTTACCGGCCACGGGGACCTCCCGCGGAACGCCCAGCGCGCGCACGCGGATACCGGAGCCCCGGTCCACCACGTCACGGAGCATCGACACCATGATCCAGGATGTCCTCTGGTCGAGGACTTCCTCACGCTCCACCGGCGCTTCCCACAGCACCTCGCCATCGGCGTTTTCGATGCGCAGGATGGCGCGCGGCGTCACCCGGATCCCCAGGTTGGCGAAGGTCGTGTAGGCCTCGGCCATCTCGATCGGCTTGACCGAGGGAGAACCGATCGAGGTCGACGGCACACGGTCCACCCGCGAGGTGATCCCCATGCGGTGCGCATATTGCGCGACGGTCTCGAGCCCTACGCGAAGACCGACCTTCACGGCGACAACGTTGATGGAAGCAGCCAGGGCGTCCCGAATCGTGACGGGTCCGCGGAAGTCGTTCGTGAAATTGCTGGGTGACCAGATCGAGCCGTCCGGCTGTGGGAACTCGATCGGCGTGTCGAAGATCACCTCCGATGCCGGCATCCCGCTCTCGACGGCCGCGGTGTAGACGAATGGTTTGAACAGAGAACCCGGCTGTCGCTCGGCCTGCGTGGCCCGGTTGAACTCCGAGTCCTGGTAATCCCGTCCACCCACGAGCGCCAGAACATCTCCATTGAGGGGGTCGACAGCCAGGAACATGCCCTGTATGTACGGCATGTTGGGCCCCGCGATACTGTCCGCGGGCCACGCCCGCGTATCCCGGTAGGTCGGCGCGTCGAAACCCGGCTGTCTCTCGATCCACTCGAGCTGGGCGAGGACCGCCGAGTCGGCGACCGCCTGCAAGTTGGGATCGAGGGTGGTGTAGATACGAAGTCCCGCCTCGTAGATCTGGGTACCGTAGCGGTCGATGAGGGTGCGCCGGACCCACTCCACGAAATAGGCAGCCGGGATGTGATCCCGCGCGTCAGGGCGGACGCTCAGCGGGTAGGCGCGGGCCGCCGCTTCTTCCTCGGCGGTGATCATGTCCTGCCCCGCCATCAGGGAGAGAACCATGTTCCGTCGGGCGACCGCCCGCTCGGGATTCAGGATCGGATTGTAGCGCCGCGGCGCCACCGGCATGGCCGCCAGGGTGGCCGCTTCCGGGAGGTTCAGTTCCCGTATGTTCTTCGCGAAGTATCTCTGCGCGGCGTTCTGTACGCCGTAGACTCCGTCGAAATTGATCTGGTTGAGATAGGCCTCCATGATCTCGGTCTTGGTGTAGGCCTGCTCGAGAGACTTGGCGACCCGCATCTCCCTGAGCTTGCGCCGCACCGATATGTCCTGCCGATCCACGATCGAGGCAAACATGTTCCCGGCGAGCTGCTGCGTGATCGTGCTGCCGCCCGCGGCGTCGTAGCCGGCGAACGCGAACTCGACCACGGCCCGGGCGAAGCGCAGGTAATCGATGCCGCGGTGAGACCAGAAGCGCTTGTCCTCCACCGCCACGAACGCGTCGACGACGTGTTGCGGGACCTGGGCGTACTCGACAGCCGTGCGGCGCTCCACGGCGAACTCGTGCAACAGAGATCCATCTCCCGCGTACACCCGGGTCGCTTCCTTTGGCTCGAACGCGTAGATCTGGGCGATCGACGGACACTGGTCGCAGA
>JABDQB010000333.1 GCA_013042495.1 Gemmatimonadota bacterium | reverse complement strand
TCTCGACACCCTCGGCTGCCTCGGCGGCGTGCTGGGCGCTCATCATGATCTGACCCCCGGCCGGACACCCCGGACTGGTCAGCGTCATGGTGACTTTCGCGTGGGCGTCCTCGACTTCCACGTCATACACCAGCCCGAGGTCTACGATGTTGATGCCCAGCTCGGGGTCGATCACTCCGCGGAGCTCCTGCAGCACGGCTTCCGCCAGGTCCGTCTCACTCATTCGAATCTCCTGTGCCGGGATCCCGGTCCCGGTATTCGGTGGCCAAACGGGCCAGGTCACGCAGAGAAACCTCGTCTCGCCTGGTGACATCGTAAAGCAGCTTCGCCGAAACGCGCTCGCGAACGAGAGCGCGACCGGCCTCCAATTCCTCCGGGGCATCCAGGAGGACGACTGCGCACAGTCGTCCTTCCGACAATCCGAACGTCGCGCACGGCCCCTCGCCGGGCTCACCCCACACCACTGTCTCGTCCGCCTGCGCCGGACGCCCTACGGCGTCGAGGCTCAGATCGAACACTCTGGAGAAGAAATACGACAGCAGCTCATAAGGTTCCTTCTCGCCCGCCATGTTACGCCCGACGAGCCGTCCATGTTCACGCGCGTGCTCCCAGTGCTCGACTCTCGTGTTTCCGCCGAAGACCGGGTCAGGGAACCGGGCCACGTCTCCGGCGGCATAGATATGCGGGTGACTGGTTTCTCCGAAGGTGTCCACGAGGATCCCATCGGCCACGGCCAGACCGGCGTCCCCGGCGATCCCGTCGCACGGGTCCATACCGACCCCGACCACCACCATGTCGCACGGGAGCGACTCGGCGCCGACTTCGACCGCTTCCACGGTCCCCTGCCCGACGAACCGATTGACAACCGATCCCAGCCGGAATGACACACCCTTCTCCTCGTAGTGCTTACGCATCCAGCGAGAAAGCTCGGGAGGCAGAGTCCGGGCCCACACCCGGTCGCCGGCTTCGAGGACCGTGGACGTCACGTCGTGCGCCGTCAGGGAAGCAGCGAGCTCCATGCCCACGAAGCCAGCGCCTATGAGAACGGCGCGAGACCCCAAGACGGCCGCGGCCCGAATGGCCTCGGAGTCGGCCACGGTGCGAAGCGTGAATACTCCCTCGAGATCGTAGCCCGGAATCTGGATCTGTCGGGCTCGTCCGCCGGTGGCGATGAGGATGCGGGAAGCCCCGAACACGTTGCCCCGCGCCGTGGTGACGGACATGGCCACCGGATCCAGCACCAGCGCCTTCTGCCTGGTGATGAGCTCGACGCGTTCCTGCTCCTCGAACCAGCCCTCCGGCTTCACGTAGAGCAACGAGCGCGGAACATCCTCGTACTGCAGGAACTCCTTCGACAGCGGCGGACGCTGATAAGGCGGCTCGGATTCTTCGGTGAGCAGGCCGATCGTGGAAATCTGATCGACTTCCCGAATCCCGTCCACGGCGGAGGCGGCGGCCAGTCCCCCGCCCACGATCAGGTAGTCGAAGACCCTGGTTCCCGGCATGGTCAGCTCCAGGCGCGGTCCACGAGTTCGACCGGGTGGACCACGGGCGTCCGATCTCCGGAGCGCACCAGGCCGGCGCCCAGGTACATGATGCAGCCGGGATTGCCCGTAGCGATCCAGTCGAACCCACCGCGCTGAACTTCGGCGAGCTTCGGAGCACGGATTCGTGTGGCGAGTTCCGGGTGCTCCAGGTTGTACATGCCTGCTCCGCCACAGCACTGATCGGAGGAAGGCAGTGCCTCGACATCGAGTCCTGGCAGGGCCCGGAGCACGTCGAGGGGTTCCCGCCGGACGCCCTGCCCGTGGTGCAGGTGGCAGGGAGCGTCGTAACCCACCCGTCCCTCGAGGATCGGCAAGTTACCGGAGGCCATGCGAGACTGAACCGCCCGCCCCATTTCAGCGGCCAGGATCTCGGTGACGTCGCGGACCCTCACCGCAATGGCCTCGGCGCGCTCCCGCCATTCTGGTTCGTCCGCGAACCACGCCGGGTAGTCCCTGAGCCCGGCCCCGCAACCTGCCGAGTCCGTGATGATCCAATCGCAGTCCGTGCTCTCGAACGCCTCGATATTCCGCCGAGCCTGCTCCCGGG
>JABDQB010000330.1 GCA_013042495.1 Gemmatimonadota bacterium | reverse complement strand
ATCTCAGGTTGGTGCCGAGCAGGGCTTCGAGTCTTGCGAGGCCGAGCTGGTATTCAAAGCGTCTTCGGATGACGTCGACCTGGGCCGACAGCAGGGTGATCTGGGCCGACTGCAGGTCGAGGATGGTGGCCAGTCCGAGCCGGTATCGCTCCTGCGTGACCCGGAGGTCTTCGGCCGCCAGCTCTTCGGACTGGTCGGCGAGGTCGATCGAGGCCACCGCCGCGTCGATCGTCCCCATCGCCTGGTCCAGGTCCTTCCTCAGCGCCAGCTCCACCGCCCGCTCGGCCGAACGCGACTGGTCCGCCCGTGCCCGCGCCGTATACAGCTGGCTCTCGCGCGTGAATCCATTGAACAGCGGCATCGAGCCCGACAGTGACAGCGACCAGCTCCGGCTCTGCGGCGGGTACTCGATGTTCGACCACGCCCAGCCCCCGCCAAACGTCAGCGACGGCAGGTAGGCCGACTTCGCGCTCGTCACCGCCGTCTCGTCCGCCGCCGCCGTCGCCCGCGCGCTCACCAGGCTCGGCGCACCCGCCAACGCCATCGACAGGATCTCGTTCGAATCGTACGGCAGGGGTTCTGCCTCGAGCTCGGCCGTCGACACCGGCTCCAGCGGCTCCGCCACGCCCACCGCCTCGGCCAGCGCGTATCCGCTGTTCCGGGCCGAGTTCTCCGCATTCAACAGCGCCACCCGCGCGTTGTTCAGGTCCACCTGCGAGCGCAGTACGTCCGAACGCGTCGCTCGTCCCAGCTCCAGCTGCTGCTGCACGAACGCCAGCTGGTCCTCCTGACGGCTCACCCGGTCCTGCTCCACACGCACCAGCTCACGGTTCGCCACCGCGTTGTAGTAGGAGATCTTCACCCCTTCGGACGTCGTGAACTCCGCCTCCCGGTAGCGGGCTTCACTCGCCTCCACTCCCAGGCGCGCTCCCTTCAGGTCCGAAAACCGCCGGAATCCACGGAACAGGTCCACGCTCCCCCTGAGCTGCGCACTGTAACTCGTCGTCGTGATCGCCTGGCCCGTCGGGTCCAGCCGCCCGCTCGACGCGTCCGAGTACTGGTACGACAGGCTCAGGTTCGGCAAAAACGATCCCCACGCCGTCAACTCCTGGTAGCCCGCGATGTCCACGTTCGCCGCCGACTGCTCCAACGACGGGTTGTTTCGCTCCGCCAGACCCAGCGCCTCCTCCAGCGTCACCTGCCGCACCGCCTCCTGTGCCTCCACTCCCGGTGCCAGCAACAGAGCCGGGAGCACCGCCATCACGACCCGCATGGTGTTTCGCATCGGACGCCTCTTTATGTGTCTCTCGCGCATCATTCCGTACACCGTCTCAGCTCGTGTTAGACTCCGTCCGCGACATATCGAATCCCTGATCATTCGGCCTCGCGTTCCCGATCCTGCTCCTCCAGAAGCGCACGGTACCGTTCCACCTGGTCAGGAGAGAGCACGGCCTCGATCCGGGTTCTTGCCGAATCGACGACAGCTTCCCACTCCGGTCGCACCCGGTCGAACACGGCCGACATCTGTTCACGCGTCTCGACGAGGATCGGATCGATTTGAGCCTGCTGCGAGGGCGTGATTCCAAGATCGTCCGCGAAGCGCTCGATCGTGCTGCCTCGACGCTCCCTACCGGAATCGTCAGTCAGGCCTCGGTGCAACGCATAGCGTTCTCCGGCCAGTCCAACGGCCAGGCCGGCGGCGAACATGAGAAGGAGAAGAACGGCAGCCCGTCCGCGACTGGCCCGGATCATGGGCCCTCGGTCTCGTACAGGGCGGTCATGATTACATCGAGGTCCGCGACGCTGTCTCGGCCAAACGTCGACGGAAGGATCTCATCCGGTCGCACCAGCTCTTCGACGGCCGGAGCGGACGCCAGGTTCTCAGGAAGCTCGACCCTTCCTGCCTGCCGGAGAGCCAGGCCCGCGAATATCAGGGTCACCGCGGCGGCAAGAGGACTCAGGATCGTGGCCCAATCCGCAACGGCGTCGAACCAGCTGTCCCGCCGCGCCTTCAGGAGCGGCAGCGCTTCATCCGTGATCGCGCGTCTCATGCGGCTCCTGGTCAGTTCGTCCGGGCGCAGCGTGCCCATCCAGGCTGGCCATCTGTCGATACTCATCTCGGCTCCGTTAGCTCGCTGTAGCCCTCGTCGGCACCGACAATCGGTCCGATCAACTTCCTCAAAGCGCGTCTCGCGTGATGCACATGCGCCCTCGAAGTTCCGACGGCGATTCCCAGGATGTCACCGATTTCCTGGTGACTGTATCCCTCCAGGTCGTACAACGTGATCGCCAGTCGCTGCATCTCAGGCAGCTCGCCAAGAGCGACCATCACCGTTTCCCTGGTTAGTTCCTCCTGGAGGTCTCTGTCCGGATTGCGGCCGCCCGCCGCGGAAACCGGAATCTCCTCGTGGCTCCTGAGGGCCTCGCGCCGCCTCAAGTTCAGGCATGTCGACCGCAGCACCCTGTAGAACCACGGTCCGAACGGACTGCCCGGCTTGAGCTGATCGATCCTCTCGAGTGCCCGGATAAAGGCACTCTGAACCGCGTCCTCGGCATCGTGCGTGTTGCGAAGCACGGACAGTGCTGTCGCGAACGCCGCTTCCAGGTACCGATCGACCAGAGCGCCGAAGGCATCGTCGTCGCCGTCCTGCACGGCCCTCACAAGGGCTTGCTCCTCCGCCAGGCTCTCGGCCGATCTCACGCGGCCTCGAGTCGGGACGCTGTCCAACCGCACCATCCCGGTCGACATCGAGGCCCTGTCTGTCGCCCTCGCAACACTCTTAACACATCTCTCTCGTCAGGCGTTGCACGCAAATCCGGCGGGATGCTAGACGCTCACCGCGGGCGCAGGCAAGCTTCGGGGTCGCGGCGCGGCCCGGTCGATCCGAACATCGTGCCGCTCGGGTCGCGATCCCGCGACTGCCGCAGATCCCGATTCCTTGCTCGCCGCGAAAGCCGCGCGCATCTTGCTCGGGCGAATGGGTACACCGAACGGCAGCGCAACCCGAACGGAAGCGGGAGCAACGTGACGGAAGGACAGGACGGCCGCCATCTCGACCTGGCCGCGCGAACGCTGGTGGAAGAGCGCGTGCGTTCCCTGCGTCGCCAGGTGCACCGGGACCTGGATCCCGATGACCTGGTCCTCAGGCCCACCGCTCCCGCAGCCCGGCGTCACCTCTTCGAAGAGGCATGCGAGCTCTACTGGAACGAGCTCAATTGGGAGCAGTTGACCCACGAGGAGCTCGTTGGCGAGGCAGAACTGACGGAGATGGTATTCCCGGGGCTGCTCGCCCTGGTCGCTGCCTGGCTTCCTCGATCCGAAAACGGAGAACCGGACAGGGACAGAGAGCGTCGAGACGTGGCGCATGACTTCCTGCTCTGGCTGGCTTCCCGCCTGGTCGAACTTCGCGTGAAGCGCCCGGAGGATGGCGCGGACCGCGCCACGATTCAGCGCGAGGTTCAGGTGACGGACGACCTGATCGACTTGATGACTTACAAACTCTACTGCATTTCCGACGGCGAGATCGAAAGACTGGCTCACTGAGTTCGGCGGGTCCTGCTGAGCAGGCACCCGGTCAACCGGTCAGACAACAAAGAAGGCATCACGTGAGATCCATCGTGTGTATAAAACGCGTGCCCGACTCGGAAGCGCGAGTCAGGGTCGCGGCGGGCGGCATGGCGATCGATGCGTCGGGCGTAAAATTCGCCATGAATCCGTACGACGAGTTCGCTCTCGAAGAAGCGTTGCGCCTCAAGGAACAGTCGGGTGAAGGAAGCGTGACGGCGGTGACCGTCGGGCCGGACGAAGCACGTGAGACTCTCAGATCCGCGCTCGCAATGGGGGCCGACGAGGGAGTTCTGCTCCGTTCCGTGGGATCGTTCGACGGACTGGCGGTCGCGAGAGCTCTGGCTGACGAAATCGCGACACGAGACTACGACCTCGTGTTGTTCGGCAAGCAGGCGATCGATGATGACAACATGCAGGTACCCGCGATGGTCGCCCAGCTGATGGGCCTGCCCTGCGCGACAGTCGTGGTCGACCTGAAGGTCGAGGGGCGAGGTGCCACCGCAACGAGGGAAATCGAGGGTGGGCACGAGATCGTGGAATTCGACCTTCCTGGGGTCGTCTCCGCGCAGAAAGGCCTCAACGAGCCCCGGTATCCGAGCTTGAAGGGAATCATGGCGGCGAAGAGGAAGCCACTCGAGGAGAAGGACGTTACGCTGGCCGATCCGAAGATCGAGCTGCTGGGCCTGACTCCGCCCCCCGCCCGTGCTGAGCCCGAGATCGTGGGAGAGGGAGTGGAAGCGGTGCCGGAACTGGTCCGCAGACTGCGAGAGGAAGCGAAGGTGCTCTAATGGCGGACATCCTGGCTTATGCGGAGACTCGGGCCGGTGCCCTCCGGCCCGTGGCTGGGGAGGTCGTCGCCGCGGCGCGTGCGGTGGCCGATCAGATGAACGGTCAGGTCGTGGCGCTCGTCGTGGGCGGGCCGGGGTCGGCTGAGGCAGCCTCGGACCTGTCTCGTTTCGGGGCGGATCGAATCCTGGTGTGCGAGGCCGAGTCTCTGAACCTGTATCAACCCGACGCGAGCGTGGAGCTGCTGGCTTCGGTGACGGCGAGCGTCAGCCCGGCCGCCGTGCTGTTCGCGGCGTCGGCGCAGGGAAAGGACCTGGCGGCGCGTGTGGCGGCCCGTCTCGACCTGGCCCTCGGATCCGAGGCTACCGAAATCGAGGTAGAGGGAGGATCACCCGTCATCAGCAGACCGATGTATGGCGGAAAGGCGTACGGCCGGTTTCGCTTTCTCCAGTCTCCGGCGCTGATCAGCATCCGACCGAACGTGTTTCCGGCGACTGCCGATCCTCGTGAAGCGGTGGTCGAGAGCCTGGCCGCCCCGCAGGTGACGCCGACGACGCGAGTGGTCTCGATCGAAGCCGCGGAACGAACGACGCTGGACGTTCGAGAGGCGCCGGTGGTCGTGGCCGGTGGGCGCGGTCTGCAGGATGCATCGAACTGGCAGCTTCTCGAAGACCTGGGGGAGGCACTCGGTGACGACGCTACCCTGGGTGCCAGCCGGGCGGTGGTGGACGCGGGCTGGCGGCCCCATTCCGAGCAGGTAGGACAGACGGGCAAGGTCGTCTCTCCGAACCTCTATTTCGCCGTCGGCATCAGCGGAGCGATCCAGCACTTGGCCGGAATGCGCACCGCCGGGGTAATCGTCGCCGTCAACAAGGACGCCGAGGCGCCGATCTTCGGGGTCGCGAACTATGGGGTCGTAGGCGACCTGTTCGAGGTATTGCCCAGGCTGACGGAGGAGATTCGGGCCGTCAGGAGGTCGGACGGTTAGCATGAACTCTCGACAGCAGGGCGCGAGGCCAGGAACGATGCGAATACCATCCCACGCGTTTTTGGCCGCGGCCTTCCTTCCTGCGCTCGCCGCGGTGGCGCAGCTGGCGCTTCACGGAGAGGTCGGAGCCTGGGCGCTCCTGATCTGGTTGCTGGGCCTGGCTCCCGTCTTTCTTCTGACTCGATACATGGGTTGGAAGGGCGCTCTTCTCGGGCTTGCCTGGACGTCCGCGATGGTCGTGATGTCAGAGCTGTTTGCCGGGCTCCTCGATGGTCGGCCGCCGGTCTGGGAGCTCGTGGGAGTCGTGGTGGCCGTGACGGCCTCCGCGGCACTCGGCGCTGGGCTCGAGCGGCAGTGGTGGGTGCAGCGTCGTGAGACGGAGCCGAATCGGGAAGACCCGGCGCCATCGGTTGAGGACCTGCCGAGGGGCGAGGTGCTGTACTACTTCCTCGACAAACTCTTCGAGGTCGCTCGAAGACGACCCCCGCTGACCATCGTCCTGCTGGAGGTCGACCGGCACGACGAGTACGCGTCGCTCTACGGCGAAACCAAAGCCTCGAAGGCGGTCGACGTCGCGGTTCAGGCGCTCAAGGCCCAAACGCGGGCCTCGAACATGTACGGCCGCGTGGACGACCGCCGACTCATCGTGTTCCTGAGCGGCGAGACACTGTCGGGGGCGTACGGTTTTTCGGTTCGCGTGCTCGAAGAGATCTCGTCGCTTCCGGCTCCCTGGAGCGGCCGGATCACGCTGAGCGCCGGGATTGCCGGCTACGACACGAACATGAAGAGCTCTGAGGCTTTGCTCGCCCGGGCTCGGCAGGCCCTGGACACGGCCCGGCGGATGGGGGGCGAAAGGATCGTCGTGGCGGCCGGCACCACGGGCGAGACGCTTGTGACATCCGGGATGACCGTGGTGAATCCCGATGGGCAGGTGCGGGAAATCCGCGGCACCGTCTGACCCGCCAGCCGGGATCAGCCCACACGCGGAAAGCTGGCGGCTTCGAGACGACGGCGCACGCACGTCGCGAAGCGCCGGAGGAGAACCTCAGCCGCACCGGCGAGAACCCGGCTCAGGATTGGCCCGTCGAGGCGGCCTGCGAGTCGGACTGCGAGGCGGACATCGACGCTGGTGCTCTCGTTTCCCCGTTCGGTCAGGTGACTCCGCATCCGAAGGTCAGCGGCCCCGCCGCCCGTGACTTCCCTCGCCGTCGCCGCCATGAGTACCGAGTGGGCCACGTCGTCGAGTTGGCGAAACCCGGCTTCTCCGGCGAGAGTCGTGCCCAGGGGTCCGAGTTTGAGTCTCACCTGACCCACCAGGGTGC
>JABDQB010000317.1 GCA_013042495.1 Gemmatimonadota bacterium | reverse complement strand
CCACCGAACGCCACCCTGGTCTACGAATTCGAGTTGTTGGACATCAAGATGTAGAGGAACCGGGGCCGCATTCGCCCTCTTCGCGCCGCGCGTAGAGGACGCCGCCAGCGAGACCACCCCCGTACACCACCACGGCCGGGACCCATTGCCCCCATGTGAGAGCGAGCAGTGGCGCTCCGGCGATCGTGGCCGGGAACAGAACGGACGCCGCCACGATACCCCATATGCCGGCGACATCCGCGGCCATGCGCATCCCCAGTTCCAGACCCGTAAAACCCGCGGCGGCAAGCCCCAGGCATGCAAGCGCCCGGATGGCCAGATGACGTCTGTGTGTCATGGCTCCTCCCTGGCAGGAAGCGGATCGGGTCAAAATGTCCCGTTCCTCGTCCACCTGCCTCGAGGCCTGTCAACGCAGGTTCACGGCCCGGAGCCCCAAGAAACCTGTAATGCACTACATGTCAGGATGATAGCGCGACATTCGAGAGACGCCCGAATCCGCGTTGATCGGACACACGTTGCATGAAACGGAGAGATTTGCCGCGTTCGCTTCCCCGGCGTTCAGTGGGCCTCTTCGATATCCGCTTCCCACTCTACGGTCACGGCTCCACCGAGACTGGCCGCGGTCGGGCACTTGGATGCGTGCCGTTCCAGGGCTCGATCCACCTTGTCCCGCGTGGAAGCCGGGACGCGCAAGCGATAGCGAACGATGATCCGGGTCAGTACGGGCAGCCCGTCCACCAGCTCGTTGATTCCCTCCACGTCCGCGGTGATGTCCTCGGGAGACAGCGATACCCCGCGCACCTCCAGTGCGCCGTTGAGAGTGCCCAGCATTCAGCCGCCGGTCGCGGCCACGATGTAGTCGACGGGTAGGGGAAGGTTCTTGCCTTCCAGCCGGTAGTGTTCCTTGATCACCCCGTGAACCCCCATTTCGAAACGAACGCCAGCCGCGATCTCAGCTTCGCGGTGAACGCCGTCGATCTTCCTCACGGTCGCCCGGGCCCGGTAGATCGGACTGCTCATCAGAGGTGCTCCTGTTCCGTTTCGGCCTTGGTACGCGGGCCCCTTCCCTCCGGCCGCGTCTCATCCTAAGGTAGCCTGAGAAGGGCTACGATCGCAGGGGCGTCGGCAACGGAGCGCCCGGTCACAATCTTCCAAGGAGCCGTTTCGATGTCACCGGATGTATACAAGCTCGTGCACGTCGCGGGCATTCTCATGGTCTTCCTCGCGCTCGGCGGCCTTGCCGTGCATGGCATGAACGGGGGCACCAGAGACTCCAACGGGGCGCGCCGGCTGACCACCGTGACGTATGGAATCGGACTGGCGCTGATCCTGCTCGGCGGGTTCGGGTGGCTGGGAGCGACCGGCATGATGGGCGCGGGTATGCCCGGGTGGACGTGGGCCAAGCTGGGAATCTGGATGGCGATCGGCGCACTGCTGGCCTTGCCGACCGTGAAGCCCGAGCTCAGCCGCGTGGTCTGGCTCGTGGCGCCGATTCTGGGAGTGCTGGGTGCCTGGCTCGCCCGCACCAAGCCGTTCTGATCGTCGATGAAGGTCACGGGACTCTTCGTCTATCCGCTCAAGTCGGCTCGGGCCCTGTCGCTGCAGGAGGCTCACCTCGACGAATTCGGAATCCGGGGGGACCGGAGGTGGTGCCTCGTCGACGACGACGGACGCGTGATCACCCAGCGGGAGTCCCCGGTTCTGGCCACTCTCGACGTGGTTCCGAGTGCAGACGGGCTGGAGTTACGAGCCGCGCGACGCCCGGCCCTGCGCGTTCGCACTCCGGGACCCGATCAGCCGGTGTGCCCGGCGCAGGTGCGCGCGGATCATACCGAGGGGCGGCTCGCGGGAGCAGGCGCCGACGCCTGGCTGTCGGATCTGCTCGGACGCTCCTGCCACCTGCTTCACATGCCGCCGAGCACGCGCCGCCAGGTCAGTCTCACCCACGGCCGCCCGGGAGACCGGGTGAGCTTCGCTGACGGCTACCCACTCTTGCTGACGAACGAAGCGTCCCTGGCGGCGTTGAACGAGCGCCTGCCCAGGGCAGTGCCGATGGATCGTTTTCGTCCCAATCTGGTCATCGACGGGGTCGAGCCGTTCGCGGAAGATGGGTGGTCGCGGATACGGGCAGGAGGGACGGAGTTTCGGGTCGTGAAACCCTGCGCCCGCTGCGTCGTGACGACGACGGACCAGCAGACCGGGGACAGGGAGAAGGAGCCGCTGCGCACCCTTGCCACGTTCCGGAACGTGGGAGGGAAAGTCCTGTTCGGGGAGACCCTGATACACGAAGGCACCGGACCGATACGGCTGGGAGACGGGGTCGAGGTCGTCGAGGCGCGATAACCCGGAGGCCGATCCCCTGTTTCAGGTCAGGTGCAGGGGTGCTCCGGAAGTTCGACGGGACGCAGGGTGTAGTTTCGGCTCTCGAACAGAGCGCCCGTGGCCTCGAAGTAGTCCTGCCAGAAGCTCTTCACGCGCTGACTCTGGGGCGTGTCCACCCGAGCTCCGATGACGTACACGCACAGGCCCGTGAGGTCCGGAAGCGTTCCGTTCGACTGCCGGCTGTCGATCCAATTTGACGGCGGCATCTTCCGGAGGCCTTCCATATCAATGCTCCGGTTCGACTGGAGCATGTCCGAGAAGATATAGAGCGTGGCCTCGCGCCCTCGGGCCGCCTGCAGATCAGCACTGACGTCGTGCAAGGTCGAGAGGATATCCGTCCCGTCGATGTTGCCGCGGCCGGTCGTGTCGGTGAATACGACGAGATAGTCCTGTGCATCCCTGAGGAACCGGGCCCGCGTGACCGAGTCCCGCATCATGGCCTGCTCCGTGAACTGGCGCTGCGGGACGGTCTCGGACCAGCGTTGTGGCGGTTCCTCGAGAGACAGCTGGAGAAGCTGATGGGCCGAGATGCGGTCCCCGTGATCCAACTTCCGGATGCGCTCGTTCGTGAGCTGGCGGGCCAACTCAAGCTGGTGGTGCGAGATGCTGGTCGAGCGATCGTATACGAACACGACCAACTCGGGGGTCGACCTCTTGACGACTCCCCCTTCCCCCTCGCCGCCTGCGGCGTTGCCCTCCTGTGTGCCGCACCCTGCCAACGTCAGCGCCCCAAGGAGGGCCGCTAGCGTCCGAGTCTTGCTCATTACCATGCCGTCGCCTCTTCGGTGAACCGAACCCGAATCTTCTCGAAGCTGTCCTGCAGGTCACGGCGCTCCGCTTCGTAGTCTTCCGGATCGCGCATCAGGAGATTGCGCGTGTCCCGCTCGTCTACGGCGAGCTGGAGCTCGACGGGCTCCGCGAACGCCAGGATCTCCCTGGTGTCCAGGCCTCGGAGTCGACCGTTCTCCGCCCGATAGGCCACGACCGTCGCTTCGAGCTGGCTCGCCAGCGCGGGCGCCTCCCGCAGGGGTGTCTCGGAAAGTAAGCTCGAAAGGTCGCGAATGGTACGCACGGCCTCGCCCATGGCATCGACGACGCGCTGCTGGGTGGCGTCCCCGATATTCACCAGTTCTCGTCGCTGCCGTTCGAAAGGCGTATCGTTGAACCGATCCCGGCGCCGGTCCCGCATATGGAAATAGGCCGCGGATATCGCTACGAGAATCAGGGTAGTATTGAGGAGCAGAATCGGGAAGCTCAGGCCACTCATGGAGGCCGCGTATTCCCGCTGCTCCTTGGCAAGCGCCTCCAGGTCATCTGCCCGATTGGCCTGCTCGTTTGCCGCCACCAGGTTGCCGTCCACCCGCAACCAACTCGCTGTCCGACGAAGCTCTTCGATCTTGGCGCTGTCCTGTGCGAACCGATCGACGGCAACCTCACCCAGCGTGACCCGCGCCTCGAAGAGGACGCCGATAACGAGGGTCAACCCGACGCCCGACAACACCATCGGCACGATGAACTCCCCGGCCGACCGCTTGCCAAGCGTCTCACCCGTGCGCCGGGACGATTGGTGCATCATCAGCGATCGGAGCGAGTGACCGAAAAAGTGAGCCAAAACGCAGAGGAACGTGACCACGCCAGCCGCCAGAAGTGCGGCATCCGGCCGCAGAATGAACTGCGACGCAACCCGCAATCCGCCGGCGAGCCACCCTTCGCTGGTCTCCGCTACATATCGCAGCTGCTGCTCGGTCAGCGGGTCGCGCGGAAGCAGAGCCCCAAAGACAGGGGCATTCGCGAGGAACTCGACAACGCCGAGGAAGCCGATGGCCATGGCATACCAGTGCGTCTTGAACTGGCGCGTGGCCGGCTGCTCCTCCTGGGCGTCGGTCTCCTCCTCCAGCGTGCTCTCCACCACCGTTCGGTTCATGTCCCAGCGCTTCTTGAGCCGAAACAGCTCGCTCGTGACTCTCTCGAAACGGTCGTTGTCCAGGGAAATGCCGGCCAGGGTGCGCGTGATGCGACCTTCCAGCTCGGCGACCACCGAGTTCAGACGGGAACGCTCCCGCGCCTGCCAGTTCCTGAACAGGGCGACGGAACGGTCGCGGAGCTCCTCCTCCGACTCGGCGCGACCCTCTGCCTTGCCATCGGGAAGATTGGCTTCGGCATCCCTGGCGGCCATCTCCACCGCGGCCTTTCGCAAGCGACGGACGCTGAGCCCGACATTCTCTTCCAGGGCGGCCTCGGCGGTTTCCGGGATTCCCCCGGGGTCGGGCGCCACCGGCTCAAGCGCGGGGACATCGACCTCGGCAGCGGCGGGGGGAGCCGGTTCCACGGTGTCGGTAGCGTCCCAAACGGAGTCTGAAGGGCCGACCGGCTCTGGAGCCCACGCCGGTACATCGGGCTCCGGCGCCGCGGCATCTCTCACCCGGTCCAGCCACGTGGGATGTTCCGGGTCGGCCCCGGAGGCGCCAGCCTCGGACTCTTCTCCGTCGGTCAACGGCGACTCATTCGGCTCAAAGGCGGCGGCTT
>JABDQB010000316.1 GCA_013042495.1 Gemmatimonadota bacterium | reverse complement strand
TCCGGGTGGGCCTTTTCGACCTCGTCGAACAGGACCACGGTATAGGGCCGTCGGCGGACGGACTCCGTCAGCTGGCCGCCCTCCTCGTATCCCACATACCCCGGCGGCGCGCCAATGAGACGCGACACGGCATGACGTTCCATGTACTCCGACATGTCGATGCGCACCATCGCCTCGTCGTCGTCGAACAGGAACTCCGCCAGAGCTCGCGCCGTCTCGGTCTTGCCGACGCCCGTGGGTCCAAGAAAGATGAAGCTGCCCACCGGACGGTCGGGATCCTGCAAACCGGCACGACTCCGCCGCACGGCGTTGGAAACTGCCGTAATCGCCTCGCTCTGATTGACTACGCGCTCATGCAGGTGGTCCTCGAGATGCGTCAGCCGATCCTGCTCGGTCTCCAGCATTCGGGTGACCGGGATCCCCGTCCACGAGGCCACGACCTCAGCGATGTCCTCCGCGTCCACCTCTTCCTTGAGAAGACTGCCCTCGGCCTGCATCGCCGTAAGATCGGCTTCCGCCTCGACAAGGCTGTCGCGGAGGCGCGGCGCATCGCCGTACGTGATCTCCGCCGCCCGCTGCAGGTCGCCGGCTCGCGTGGCCTGCTCGGCAGCTACGGACGTCTCCTCCAAATCTCTCTTCAGCCCGCGCACCCGCTCGATGGCGTCCTTCTCCAGGCCCCACCGCGCCTTGAGCCCCGCGAGTTGCTCCCGGATCCCCGCCAGCTCCGTTTCGAGAGCGCTGAGCCTCTCCGTGCTGCGGACGTCGGATTCATCCCGCAACGCCTCCCGCTCGATTTCGAGCTGCACGGCCCTTCGCTCGAGAACGTCGATCTCCTCCGGCATCGAGTCGATCTCGATTCGAAGCCTGGAAGCGGCTTCGTCCATCAGGTCGATGGCCTTGTCCGGCAGGAAGCGGTCTCCGATGTACCGGTCCGACAGGCGAGCTGCCGCCACCAGAGCCGGATCCGTGATCCGCACTCCATGGTGCACCTCGTATTTTTCCTTCAGTCCGCGAAGTATCCCGACCGTTTCCGACAGACCTGGTTCCCCCACGAAGACGGGCTGGAACCGACGTTCGAGGGCGGCATCCTTCTCGATGTGCTTGCGGTACTCGTCGAGCGTGGTAGCGCCGACCATCCGGAGTTCTCCCCGAGCCAGCGGTGGCTTCAGCATGTTGCCAGCGTCAACCGCGCCTTCGGCTGCTCCAGCACCCACGATCGTGTGCAATTCGTCGAGGAACACGATGTACTTGCCCTTGGCTTCCGTGATCTCCTTGAGGGCTGACTTGAGTCGTTCCTCGAACTCTCCCCGGTACTTCGCTCCCGCGAGCATGGCGCCGATATCCAACTCGATCAGCCTCTTGCTCCGCAGGCTTTCCGGCACATCGCCTGCCACGATACGCTGCGCCAGACCCTCGGCGATCGCGGTCTTTCCCACCCCCGGCTCACCGATGAGCACCGGGTTGTTCTTCGTGCGCCGAGACAGCACCTGCATGACCCGCCGAATCTCGGAATCCCGACCGATCACGGGGTCCAGCTCACCGGCCCGTGCGCGCTCCGTGAGATCCACGCCGAAACGCTCCAGGGCCCTGTACTTACCTTCCGCCTCCTGGTCCGTCACCTTGTGTGGCCCCCGAACCGACTCGAGGGCTTCGCGCAACGCCTCCTGGGTGGCTCCCCCGTCGGCGAGTATCTGCCGCGTGCTGCTGGCCTGCTTGCTCGCGAGAGCGATCAATAGATGCTCGGTGGACACGTAGAGATCGTCCATACGCCGAGCCTCGGCATCCGCTTCGTCCAGAACCCGGCCGAGCTCGCGACTGGCCGCCGGTGCCGCACCCGTCTGCCGTGGGAGGCGCGCCAGACTCTCCTCCACCGCGGATCGGATCTGCTCAGGCTCCGCGCCCACCTTCCGCAGCACGGGTTCGACGACTCCGTCTTCCTCGGCGAGCAAGCCGGCCAGGAGGTGTATGTCCTCGACCGCCGGATTACCCCCGCTCCGTGCGATTTCCGCCGCTTCCTGAAGGGATCGGCTCGCCCTCACCGTCAGTCTGTCTGCTGGAATCATGTATCTGTTGCCTCTCGTAGATTCTCCCTGAGTGGGCCCGGTGTCCCGGCCGGCAGCGGCCTGCCGCCTCTACACTGCCAAATGGCCAACGAGCCTCACGAGTAGCTGCCTGGAGAATGGCAAGAGCTGTGCCCCGCACGAGTGCCTCCATGGCACGAATCGCCGCCATTTCCGGCCCCACCGCTGCCCCCCTCAGCCGGCTTCTGCCGATTCGACAGTATTCAGCGAAGCCGCGGACCGTACAGGAGTGAATTCGTGAAGAGTACAAAGTTCGCAGGCCACATTAAGCGAAATAG
>JABDQB010000315.1 GCA_013042495.1 Gemmatimonadota bacterium | reverse complement strand
GTGCACTTCTCCCGGGCGCGACTGGATCCGCGGAGCGCGTTGTTCGCCGGGACGATGATGGCGACCTCGCTCGGGTTCATGGTCCTGGCCAGAGCAGCGATCGCGGACGCGCTCCTGAACCTGTGGCTCTGCCTCGCCATGTTCGACATCTGGCGGTGGATCGAGTCGCCGGGTCGCCCCGCGCTGCTTCGGGTCTACCTCTGGATGGCATTGGGCGTACTCACCAAGGGTCCCGTCGCGATCCTCGTTCCGGCGGGCGCGTCACTGCTCTGGTTCGGTTTCGCGCGGGACCTGCGGACCTGGACCCGGTGCGTGTTCGATCCGCTCGGGATCGCGGTGCTGGTCTCGGTGGCCGGACCCTGGTATCTCGCCCAGTTCAGCCGCGAGGGCATGGCGTTCATCGACGGCTTCTTCGTCCGCCACAACCTGGACCGTTTCTCCTCGCCCATGGAAGGCCACAGCGGCGGCTTCCTTTACTACGTCCCGGTGGTCGCCCTCGCGGTGCTGCCCTACACGGGCCTGCTGCCCCGGACGCTGCACGGGTTCCGTGGTGCCTGGCAGGACCGACTGGATCGATTCCTTTGGTGCTGGTTCCTGTTCGTGTTCGGGTTCTTCTCGCTGTCCGGAACGAAGCTCCCGCACTATGCGTTGCTCGGTGCGACCCCCCTCGTTCTGCTCATGGCCCGCCATCGGTCCGGTGTCCGGAGCCGCGTGGCATGGAGCACGGGACCGACCCTGCTCTGGTGCGCGTTGCTGCTCGTGCCCTCGATGATCGAACCCGTCCAGGAGCAGATCCAGGACCCCCACTTCGCCGACCTGCTCTCGGCCGGCTCGCGGAGCTTCGGGACCGGTTTCAGGGTCGCCGCGATCGTCGGGCTGGCCAGTTCCCTCGCGCTGCCCGCAATCTTCCGCCGGGAGCCTTGGAAAGGGGCCATCGGCACCGGCCTGATCACCGCTGCGCTGCTGGCGACGATCGTCGTACCGAGCTTCGGCGATCTGCTCCAGGGGCCCGTCCGCCGGGCCGCTCTCCGGGCCCGGGACCTGGGCGAGCCCGCGGTCCGCTACGGGCTCGACACGCCTAGTGTCAGCGTCTACCGCCGGAGCATCACCAGGGCGCGGCCCCCTGAACCGGGCGAACTCGTGCTCACCCAGGCTGCGCGACTGGACGAGCTCCGGGCCCAACCGGGCGCATCCTTCGACGTCCTCTTCGAGGAGCGAGGCATCGTCCTCGCGCGGCGATTTCGCTGAATCAGGCGTAGCGGGAGGCCTGAAGCCTCCCCGCCGCACATGAAAATCTCCCTGACGGGTCGAAACCTGCGGGGGTTCGGGTGTACAATCCAGAGAACGAAAGAACGAGTCTGGCTGACTCGGAGCCCTGAATTCGAGGCGCACTGGCCGGACGGAACAATCGGTTTATGACCGAGGAGTAACCGTTATGCGCCGCAAGCTTGTATCTGCTGTCACCGCGTTCGCGATGCTCGCGATCGTGGGTTGTGGATCGTCGGGCCCGAAAGAACCGGGCACCGTCATCGAAAACGAACTGGACGGGGCACCAGACTGGGTGCTCAAGGGCAAGGGCTCGGATGGCGAGATCATCTACGGGGTCGGGGCTGTCGCCGGCACCCGAAACGTCGCGCTCGCCCGCAGCACCGCCCAGGGTCGAGGTCGCACGGAGATTGCCCGCTCGCTCGAGCTCGGCGTCGAGTCGATGCTGAAGGACTATCAGGCCACCACCACGGGCGGAGAGTTCTTCGCCCAGGCGGCCAACGACGAGCAGCACGTCGAGGACGTGTCCCGTCAGATCACCGACCTGACGCTCACCGGGACCCGCCAGGACGATCACTGGATCAGCGACACCGGCACGCTCTACGTCCTGATGGCCCTCGACGTGGATGACTTCAAGGAAGCCGTCCACGGCATGAGCCAGCTGAACGAGGACCTCCGCAAGGCCGTGGAAGAGCGGGCCGACGACGCCTTCCGCGAGCTGGACGAGCACACCCGCTGACCCCGGCCGTGATGCCTGGTCCATTCGCCAACCGCCGCGTGCGGAGGGCCCTCTCCTGGGCCCTCGCGTGCGCCGCCCTGGTCACGGGGACGGCGTCGGCCGGACCCGTCCGCGTCGCCGTGCTCGAACTCGGGAACGCGAGCGGGCTCAGCCCCGCCGAGGTCGCGTACCTCACCGACCAGGTGCGCACGACCGTCGTCGAGACGGTCCCCGAGGGGTCGCACCTGGTGATGACCCGCGAGAGCATCCAGGAACTGCTCCCCGAAGGCGTGAAGCTCACGGACTGCCTCGACGCGGTCTGCGAGGTGGAGATCGGCCGGATGCTCGGGGCGGACTTCGTCATCTCCGGGGAGGTCCTGACCTTCGCCGAAGAGTACCGGCTCATCCTCAAGCTCCACGACTGCACTTCGGCTGCGTTCATGACCAGCGAAGCGGTGGGGGCCACGGAGCTCACCGAACTCGAGTCGAAGGTCGCGGACGCCGCCTGGCCGGTGGCCCTGCGAATCGACGGTCGGCGTCCGCCGCGCGTGGTGGAGTCT
>JABDQB010000313.1 GCA_013042495.1 Gemmatimonadota bacterium | reverse complement strand
CGCCGGAACCCCCTCCTGGCCGTTGTGCCCCTTTGAATCAGGAGGTGTCTCATGCGCTGGCGTATCCTGTTGGTGCCACTAATGGCGGGATTCGCGGCCGCCGGTTGCGATGGCCAATCCACGGCTCCCCAGCCGGAGGACGCCATCGACGGTCTCTCCGTCAAAGTCGAGAAGGTTGAGTCCCGATTCACGGTCTCGAACGTCGGTACCGAGACATACGTCGAGTGCCTCGGTGAGGTACTTCTTTGGTACGGCACGTTCGATGTGATCTGGACCGAGAAGACGACCCCTTCCGGAAACTGGATCGCGAGCTGGAAGCTGGACTACTTCGGGACGGACGAAGTGACCTGGTTGAAGGGAGAGGACTCTGACGTGATCTGGAATCTCGACAAGGCGGAAAACCAGGGAACCGGCTGGATCATGAAGGGGAGCGGTCCGCAGAGCATTCAGCACTACGAATCGAACGAGTGGTACGAGAACGACGAAGGAGACAGGCTCCACATCAGGCTCCAGGGGCGTTTCATGTACGATGCTGACGGCGCACCGAAGATGGAACGCGACGTGGCCTGGGGGCACTGCCAGTAGGGTCGAGTTGAGTCGCAGGACTCGCGGGGTGGCGGGGAGCCGCCCCGCGCGAGTTTGTATTCTATGGCAGCCCCGAGTTCCTCCGGCGTACGGACCCTACCGGCCCGGCCAATCCGTTGACACTCACCAGCGCAGAGCGCGCGTGAGGTGTTACTCGGATGTTCGGTGAGATCGATCAACACGGAGGGAAACATGAGGAAGTTCCGAGCGATGCTGGCCCTATTGGCGGCGGCCGCGATCGTGGACGCTGCCCCGGGGGCGGCTCAAACGGCCGCCGATTCCTCGGCAATCGTGGCCACGGCTCTCGACTACATCGATGGCTTCTACACGAGCGACGCCGAGCGCATGGAGAAAGCACTGCATCCGGATCTCGCCAAGAGAATCGTGGGTGACCCGGCGGGCCCGGAGAGTCGGCTTCAGAACATGACAGCAGACCAGCTTGTCCAGGCTACGGCCAGCGGCGGGGCGGCGGGTATTCCGGACGAGGCGAGAAAGAAGGATGTCACCATTCTCGACATCTACAACAACATCGCCTCCGTTCGAATCGATGCCGGCGTGTGGATCGACTACCTGCATGTGGCCCGCTGGAATGGCGAGTGGAAGATCATGAATGTGCTTTGGGAAATGGCGCCCCGAGACTGAGCAGCGCCGGGCTGTTGTCGGCCCGCAACACTTGCTGGCCGCTCCGGCCGCACGCGATCTTGGTCGGCGGTCCGACTGCTTCGAGTCGGATCGCCACCACCTTCTCGGTGAGGTCCGTGTGCCGATTCGCGCCGCCGCGATCATAACTGTCGCTCTCCTGGCCCTTCCGTTGTCCGGCGAGGCGCAGGAAGCGTCGGTGTCTCTGGGTGCGCTCGTCGGCGCGAACGTAGCCGACCAGGCCGGCCAGGATGTCTTCGCGCCCCACGACAAGATCGGCTTCATCGGAGGACTCTCCGGAACACTGCGGTTCGGCGGCCGCTGGGCCGTGCAACTCGAGGGTCTCTACGTGGAGAAGGGTGGTCGGGAAAACAACGATATGGATCCCGACGACGCGTTCGACGACAAGCTGTCGCTTCGGTACCTCGAGTTTCCGGTTCTCGTCAAGTTCGCGCTTGCGAGCGGCGGGACGCGGCCGGCGCTGTTCGTGGGGCCGTCTTTCGCCTACGAGCTGAGTTGCTCCTACGACACTGCTCCCGGCGGAGTGTCGAGCCCGACGGACTGCGCAGAGGCGGGGCTCCAGACGCGGTCACTCGACATCGGTATCGCGTTCGGGGCGGACGTTGAGATTCCCCTCGGATCGGGCCACCTGGTTGTCGACGGGCGGGGAATCGTCGGGCTGAGTTCTTTCGACGACTCGGAGGCCAACCTCGACGTACGAAATCGCATCCTTGCCCTCATGGTGGGCTACCGCTTCATCCTCTGAATCGGTCCCGCCTGGCCGTGCTGTCACAAGTGACGTTGACATAACGGGATCGCGCCCTATCTTTTCGCGAATTCCTTTCGTCATTCAACCGGCGCAGGGAAGATCAACAGCCGGTGTCGGCGCACAGGTCGACCATCGGGGGGGTATCACTCAGCAGGAGCGTAGTATGTCGAAGCTGACGGGCACCGTGAAGTGGTTCAACAACGACAAGGGCTTCGGCTTCGTGTCGTTCGACGATGGCGCGCGTGATGCGTTCGTCCACTTCTCGGAGATTCAGAGTGAGGGCTTCAAGACCCTGGACGAGGGCGACGTAGTCGAGTTCGAACTTGCCGAAGAGGGAAGAGGCCCCAAAGCGAAGAACGTGGTGAAAGTCGGCTGAGGCTCGGCTCTAGATCCGGTTCTTGAAGGGGGGTGCTTTCAGGAGCGCCCCCCTTTTTTATTCGATCAGAATTCCAGCAACGTCGGAAAGGTCCCCGTCCCCCGGGGCAGCCGGAAGGCCCAGCACCTCCATCAACAGCGCATACACGCTCACGTTGGGGAAGGCCGGCACTCGAACGGATTCACGGAAAGCCGGACCGGCCGCGACGAAGATGCCCTGCATGTCAGTAGCGTGTTGATCGAACCCGTGGTTTCCCCCGTCGGCCCCCTCCGGATTCCTCTCGAAGTACGGGTGCGTCGTGATGGTCCACCCGTCGTCCGCTATGCCGATGATCGGTGCGATCCGGGGGTGGGTTCCGAATTCGAAGCCAACGGGGATCGAGTCCTTCCGGTAGATGGCCACGTGCGGGTGAGCGTCTCGCAATGAGTGGTAGACCTCATCCAGGTCTTCTTCGTCCGGCCACAGGGCGAGCACCGGATTCCAGTCGATCGGTCGAGCCGTCGCCAGGTCGACGAAGTCGTCCAGGAACATCACTCGATCCTGGCTCGTGGGGATCATTCCGTGGTCCGACACGACGACGATATTCGTCCGATCGAGGAGCCCCCGCTCCTCCAGGCCAGCGACCAGCAGCCCCAAGGCGGAGTCC
>JABDQB010000167.1 GCA_013042495.1 Gemmatimonadota bacterium | reverse complement strand
CCGCCGCCGGCGAGAAGAGGTCGCGACCATGAAAGGTCACGCTGGCCGGCGCGAGATCCAGGGAATCGGGATCGATCAACCGCGCGTCCGAAGGCTCCCCGGGAAGAGCCCTCGAGATCAGGCCGTTGTCCGGGCCGACGAACCAGCGACCGCCGTGCTCCGCGGCCACGGCCCTTCTATCGCCCCCCACTCCGGGATCGACGACGACGAGGTGCACCGTACGCACCGGGAAACGTTCCCATATCCGGCCCAGCACCCAGGCAGCGCCCCATACGTCTCCGGGGTCGATGTCATGCGTGATGTCCACGAGTTGTACCGTCGGGCAGCGCTCGAGAAGCACGCCCTTCATCTCGCCGACGTAGCCGTCCCGTGTGCCGAAATCGGTGATCAGGGTCACGATCGCCATGCAGCCTCCCCCGGTTCTCTCAAACGGTGCGGTCCATCCAGCGACCACGCCTCCAGATCCACAATGCCGCGATCCCTCTGGCCACGGCCGTGCCGCTGATCGTCCACCAGATCCCGGCCAGGCCCATCGACCGGCTCAGGACCGGGGCCAGCGGCAGGCGGAGCAAGGTGAGAACGCTCGACGGAATCCACGGTATGAGCGAGTATCCCGCGCCCTCCATCCCCATCTGGAGCACGATTTCAAGCGCCATGAACACCTGCGCGACGGCCACGATCCGCAGGTAGCTCGTGCCTGCGGCGATCACGTCCGGATCCGCCGTGAAGATGCTCATCAGCTGGGCCGGGATCAGCAGAAACGCCAACCCCACGATCCCCGTCACGACGACGGCGTAACCCGTTGCTACACGCCCGGCCAGCACCGCCCGGTCCTTCGATCCCGCCCCGAGATTCTGACCGACCGCGGTGGCCGCCGCCAGGCCGAATCCGATGCACACCATGTAACTCAGGGACTCGACCTTGTGGCCAACGCCCAGGGCCGCGAGGGCCCCTGTGCCGAACTGGCTCGTGAACCGGGTCAGGACAATGTACACGAAGGAGAACAGGGCCCCGCCCGCTGCCACCGGAAAGCCGATCCACGCCATCTGGAGAATCGGCCGTATGGAGGGCATGGATCGAGTCACCAGACCCCGCTGAACCATCCACCGATATCCCACGAAGCACCCGGCGGCCCGGGTCACCAGGGTGGCCAGCGCCGCGCCCTGGATGCCCATTCGGGGGAACGGCCCGATTCCGAGGATCAGGAGCGGATCGAGGATGGTGTTGAGGCCCAGAGACACGGCCAGCAGGATGAGAGGCGTGCGCGTGTCACCCGACGATCGAAAGGCGGCCTCCATCACGAAATACGTGAACACGATGGGGGCGCCGGCCAGGTAGACGGCCAGGTAGCTGCTACCCTGCACCGTGACGTCCGCCGGCGTCGCCATCAGCTGGAACAGGGGGGTCAGCGCGAATAGTCCCAGGACGCCGAGAACGATCGAGAGAGTGACCGCCAGCCAGAAGGCCCGATACACGGCCACCGCCGCCTCGCGGGGTTTCCGCTCACCATGCCTGCGGCTCGCCACCGCTGTGAGCCCGACGGCCGAGAGCTCCGCCATGGACAGCATCATCCACACGGTGAAACCGGCCGTGCTGACACCCGCCAGGGCCGCCGGGCCGAGGCCACGACCCACCCAGAAAGTGTCCACCACGTTGAAAAGACCCTGCAGGAGAGTCGCCCCCACCGCGGGCCCCGCGAGGCGCAGGACCGACCGCCGGACGGACCCGGCGGTGAGGTCTAGCCCCGGGCGCTCGCTCAGGGGACTTCCGCGCTCCCGGCAGCGGCCACGATCCGGGCTTCCACGACGTCCGCGATCGCTTCGAGAGCCTGGCCCTCGGGTGAGTCCGGGCGACCGATCACGGTCGGGGTGCCCTTGTCGCCTTCCTGCCGGACCGCCAGGCCGAGCGGTACCGCGCCGATGAACGGAAGGCCGAGCGAACCGGCCAGCCCCTCGCCGCCGCCGGATCCGAACAGGTCGTGGGTCGATCCGCAGTCCGGACACACGAACCCTCGCATGTTCTCCACGATGCCGAGAACGGGTACGTCCACGCTCTCGAACATCTTGATGCCCTTGAGGACGCCGGTGACCGAGACATCCTGCGGCGTACTCACCATCACGGCTCCGTCCACCTTAACCAGCTGGACGAGGGAAAGCTGTGCGTCCCCCGTGCCCGGCGGAAGGTCCACCACCAGGTAGTCGAGTTCTCCCCACACGACCTGGTGCAGGAACTGCCGGACGATCCCCATGATGATCGGCCCCCGCCAGATCGCCGGGGTCTCGTCGTCCACCAGGAACCCGAGACTCATGAGCTTCACGCCGTGAGCTTCGACCGGAACGACCATGTCGTCCTGGATCCGGGGCCGCTCGGTCGCGCCGAACATGGTCGGGATGTCAGGCCCGTAGATGTCGGCGTCCAGGAGGCCGACCCGGTACCCCTTCTTGGCCCAGGCAGCGGCCAGGTTGGTCGAGACGGTGGACTTACCGACGCCGCCCTTGCCGGAACTGACGGCCACGACGTGACGCACACCGGCCAGCGGCTCGGCCTCGGAGGGATGCCTCGAGGCTTCCTCCTGGCTCACCTGGCCCGCGGACCGCGGCGCTCCGGCGGAGGCCGGGCCCTTGGGGCCGACGACCGGAAGCGACCGCTTCGCCTTGCCGGGTTCGCGAGGTTTCGGGGCCGCCGGTACCGTTCCTTCGGGCGGCGCCTTGGACTCCGCGGTCCGCACGTCGACACCCGTCACGCCTTTCACGCCGGACAGCACCAGGCGAACGGTCTCCGCGAGTGAGGGATCGTCGGACGGACGCAGCCCGAGCAGGAGGGAGACGGCTCCGCCCTCGTCCACCTGCAGGTCCCCCACGAGCCCGAGGCCCACGACGTCCATGTCCCCCCCGGCCGGCTTCACCCGGCGGAGAGTGGATTCGACACGATCTCTTATGGACTGCAGATCCATGATTCCGATATCCGTTTCTGTTCAGGTCGTTTGCGTGCGGAGTCCGGGATTCGGCGACCCCGGGAACGGCGATCTCGTCAGATGGACTCGACGGATTCGACCGACCGGACTTCCGGCACCTGCATTCGAAGACGCTGCTCGATGCCGGCCTTCAGAGTGAGCATCGACATGGGACAGGCGTAGCAAGCTCCGACCATGCGGATGCGTACGATGCCGTCCAATTCGTCGAAGCCCACCATTTCGATGTCCCCGCCGTCCGCTCGAATGGCGGGACGGATCGAATCGAGGACTTCCTCGATCCGCTCCTTCGCGGAGGCACTTCGGGTGGCGGCACTGCTCTCGTTCATCGGCACTTCAAGCTTTCGATACAGCGGCCTATGGGGCCGTTCCAAGAATCGCTCTGGAAGCTATTCACGGCGTAAAACACCGTCAACGACCCGGGGTTTCCGCACGCGATGCCGCGAACCGCCGCACGATCTTCTGACCGTGCTCGCGTCCGTTCTGGATGAATATCTTATTCGCGTCAAACCCGGCCGCAAGAACGCCGGCGATGTACACGCCGGGAACGTCCGTTTCCATGCTCGCGGGGTCGTGACCAGGGATTCCGGTCTCCTCGTTCAACGGGACCCCGAGACTCGAGAGAAGCACGGGATCCGGACGGAATCCCGTCATCGCGAGCACGAAGTCATTCGCCAGCCAGGTTTCCGATCCGCCCTCGAGGTCCCGCAGGAGCACCCGGTCGGGATCGATGCGCTCCACTTCGTGTTTCCAGAAGGCCGAGATCTCTCGCGCTTCGATCCGATTCCGGATATCGGGGAGTACCCACGGTTTCACTCCGCGGTCGAACCCCTCGAACAGGTGGACCAGGGTGACCCGGGCCCCGGCGCGCCACGTCGTCAATGCCGCTTCGACCGCCGAGTTCCCGCCGCCGACGACCAGGACGTCCTGGTTGAAGTACGGGTGCGGGTCCCTGAAATAGTGCGTGACCTTGGGCAGTTCTTCCCCCGGCACGCCAAGCAGCTTCGGCGTATCGAAGTAGCCCGTCGCCACGACGACCGCATCGGCTCGATACGACCGCGCTACCCCCGTGAGATGCCGGGAATGAACCTCGAACGACCCGTTCGATCGCTCGACGGCATCCACCGTCTCGTACTGCCGGACGTCGAGATCAAAGTGAGTCGCGACCCGCCGATAGTACTTGAGGGCCTCGGATCGCGTGGGATTGTCCCGCGCCACCACGAAGGGCACGTTCTCGATCTCCAGGTGATCGGCCGTGCTGAAGAAATTCATGCCGATCGGATATCGCTCGATCGAACTGACGATCGGTCCCTTGTCCAGCAGGATGCAGTTCACACCGGCCCGGCGGGCCGCGGCACCCACGGCCATGCCGCACGGACCGGCGCCCACGACCAGGATCTCCGTTCCGTTCGTTCGGCTCATTCGGATCCGTTCTCTCTAGCCGGGACGATCCGGATCTGCCTTACGGAGCGGCGCACGAAGCGCTGCCGTTCGAGGGGCACCTCGACCAGGTCGCCCGAACGCCATCGTTCGTTCAGATCACGATAGTTACGGCTGAATGGGTTCCCACTCTGGCCGGTGGGGATCAGGAAGCGGCCCCTCGGCCCGTCTTGTCCCAACTCCACGATGAATCGCTCCGAAGGACCATACTCACTGATCCACGGCGGCGACCAGGACGTCGAATCGAGGGCCTCCCACTTCCGGTAGTCGTCGGGACGAACGGTGTTTGGCCCACCGGGTGACGGATACGGTCCGATCGAAAACCCGAACAGCCGCTGGATCCGGCGATCCCTCCCCAGCGGGTGCGCGTGCCTCTCCCGGTGCAGCTCCCCCCAGGTCCGGTCGCCGACCGCCTGCACCGCGTCCCGCATGGCTCGCCCCGCCAGCTGGTCCAGGGTCTCGGTCTCCGGAGTGCGGACGTCATCCACCCAGGGATCGGAGTCGCCTTGGTCGAGGACCGCCATGAACGACTTCGTGGGAAAGAAGCCCCAATGCGGAGCCGCAGCATACTCATCCGCGGCGATCAGGGAGCGCAACCTGTACAGCCAGGAGTAGAACAGTGGCGCGCCCCGCGAGTCGATGTTCACCCGGCCGTCCCAGGCCTCGAGCCGGTCTGCTGCCGCTTCCAGGTCCAGCTCGCGGGCTGTCGCGATGGCGAGAGAACGGTATCGATCCCCGAGCGGACTGTGGGTGTCGCGCTGCAACTCATATACCGCTTCCACGTCCCAGTCACGCCGCGAGCCGAGCCGTTCGGAGATGCGCGCCGCCCGAAAGGGCGCCGCGTAGTCCGTGCTTACCGCGGTGCCGAGGTCGGGCGCCTGCAGATTGTTCGCCGTGGCAAAGAAGCCCGTGTCTGGATCGACGCCCGACGGATGTGCGGCCGGCGGCCAGTCGCCCAGGAATCCGTTGCCCATGCGGCCGGCATCGACCGGCAGTGATCCATCCCACTCGCCGCGCACGGGGATGCGGCCGGCGAGCCGGTAGCCGATGTGCCCGTCGACCGAGGCGAAAACCACGTTCTGGTGGGGCTGCGCGAACTCCCGTACGGCCCGGTCGAACTCGGCCAGGCTGCTGGCCCGGTTCATGGCCCGCAGTCCCGTGCTTCGCGCCTCCGAAGTCGCGGCGGTCCATACGGCGGACAGGTCGGCTCCCAGTCCCGGCAGAGCGTCACTGATGACGGGTCCCCGGACGCTTTCCCTCACCGTGATCACCTCGGGACGCGCCCCCCGCACCAGCAGCGTCTCCGCGCGAACGGCGTACTCGATCCAATCGCCCCCTTCCAGGTAGCGCAGGCCGTCGTCCGACGACGTCTCGACGGCAAAGTCCATGTCGTCGACCATGCCATTGGTATAGCCCCATGCCACCGAGCGGTTGTGACCGACGACGATTCCCGGAACTCCGGGCAGCGTGAATCCGACCGCGTGGTAGTCCGCCGAGTCGGCGTGCAGCGCCGCGAGGTACCAGATCGACGGGGCCCTCAGCGACAGGTGCATGTCGTTGGCGAGGATGGGCGCTCCGGAAGCGGTCCTGCGT
>JABDQB010000306.1 GCA_013042495.1 Gemmatimonadota bacterium | reverse complement strand
TCCCCCTGGGGGGGCCACGTGAACCGTGCGGCCCGACCGGAACGCGAGCGAAGCCGGGTGATGGTGGGGGCGGCTCTCGTCGCGGTCATCACGGTTTCCGCGGCGATCGCACTCGCCGGCCCAGAACCGGGACCCGAGCAGGAAGCGCTGGCCTGGACGGCCATTCATCCCGACGACTGGGGTCTGGAGGACATCGCCGGGCTTCGTTCCGGCCGGATCAGCCTGAGAGACGGCCCTGACGGCCCGACGCTGGTGGTGTATCGGTTACGCGCCGCCGAAGTGCCGGATTTCCCGCCACGGGTTCAAAGCCGAACTCCTACTCTGACCGAAGGCAGCTACGTAGTGGCTGATTTCGACGGCGGGATCAGGAACCGCCTCGACGGCTTCTTCAACTCGTTCGAGCAAGCGCCGTCCCGGGCCGCGGCGGCTCTCGCCACGGCACCTGACGGTCGGGTCGGCCTGCACCTGTCTTATACCCGGGAAGAGAGAGGTTTCTGCGGCCTCTGGGTGCACTTCTTCGACGCCACGCGGCCGCCGCACGAGCGGATCTTTCTGGACGCCCGTTCCCTGGCGACTCTCAGCTTCTGGGTGCGGGGCGCGGAGGGAGGCGAGCGGGTCGTGCTCAAGCTGGCCGACGAGCGGTGGGAGCGTCTCGGAGACGCCGTTTCACTGGGCGAAGTGGGCGACTTCCTTCCATCCGGCCGGGTCGAAACGGAATGGCAGCAGGCCGTCGTGCCGCTCGGTTCACTTCCCGAAGGGATTGCGGACTCCAGCCTCGCCTCGCTGGTATTGGAGGGGATCGCTCCTGCCCGCGGTGATATCTACGTCAGCCGGCTCGCGGTATCACGCTCCCCGGATGCGTTGCCCCCGGTGCCCGATCCGACGAAGCGTGCAGCGGTAGTAGACGTGTCTCCCCGCGCTACCTGGATCTGGAACACGCGTGAACTCCTGGACGACCCCGCGAAGCGGGACGGCCTGCTCGGTTTTTTCGCCGAAAACGGTTTCGATACGGTCTTCCTTCAGCTCGTGTCCGCCCCGGGGGGTTCGTTGCCCGCTGGCGAGATCGACCCGGACCCAGGGCTTCGGGACTTGCTGACCCGACTCCACGCCAGCGGGGTTCGCGTGTACGCGCTTGACGGCTTCAAGCGCTACGCCCTGCCGGAGTACCATCCGGCGATTCTGGCGACGATCCGTAACGTCGCCCGGTACAACGCCGAGTCCGCTGAATCGGAGCGGTTCTACGGAGTGCGCTACGACATCGAGCCCTACCTCCTGCCCGGCTTTCACGGACCGCGCCAGGGTGAGATCCTCGGCGGATACCTGGACATCCTGGCACGTGGCGCGAACCTCGCCCGCGAAGGCGGTCTGCGGTTCGGGGCGGACATTCCGTTCTGGTACGATGCGCCGGACGAGAAAACGTTCGAGCCCGTGACGACCTCCTTCCGGGGGGTGGAAAAGCCGGTCAGTGAACACGTCATCGACCTGGTCGACGACATCGCGATCATGGATTACCGGACTGCCGCGTACGGGGCCGATGGCGTCATCCGCCACGCGGAGGGCGAACTGCGCTATGCCGACCTCGTGGGGAAACAGGCGTACGTGGCGCTCGAGACGGGTATCCTGCCGGACGAGATTCTCGTCGATTTCGAAGGTGAAGGCGGCGCGTTACCCGTCGATGACCGGGCGGGCTCCGGCCACGTGGGGTTGGCGGCGCTGGGCGACTCGGCGCTGGTCATCTGGAGACCCGCGCCCGATCCGGCGCCATCCTCCGGGCAGACGCTCGAGCCGGTGCTGACCGGGCTGGGAGTCGAGCCGCGAGCGGTTGTCTGGTGGCCGGCGACCCGGCGGATCGCCGTCCCCGGCGGGAAGCTCAGCTTCGCGGGGCTCGGATTGGAATCGCTGCAGCAGGCGCTGATCGAGACCACACGGGAGCTGGGGGGGCATGACTCGTTCGCGGGTTTCGCCATCCACTACTCGGAGAGCTACCGGAAACTGGTGGAGCCGGAGCGTCGCTGATCTGGCCACCCGGTCAAGCCTCTCCTAACTTCCGGCTGGTTCCGCCAGCCGGCGACCAGGAACGAAACGGAGAGGGCGCCTGGACTCCACAGTGACCGCCGCCGCCGATCCCGCGTCAGCGAGCCGGGATTCCCTTCCCGCCGGGGACCAGTTTCTTCCCCACCACCGGTTGCCCGACCGCGCACGTGCGTGGGCGGCGATCTATGGGCTCACGACCCTTGCCCTCGTAGCGACCTTCGTCGTGGCACGCCGATTCCCCGAGGCCCGATTCCGCGATTTCCACCTGCTGGCCACGGCGGCGGCCGCCATGGCGCTGGTCGCCGGGATCCTGACGCTCGTTCGCTATCACTCCAGGCCGAACAACACGCTGCTGTTCATCGGAGCGGCTCTCATCGGAGCCGGGATCCTGGATTCCTACCACGCCATGATCTCCTCGGCGTACTTCGTGGAGGCGTTTCCGACGGCCCCGGCGCGGCTTTCGGCGTGGAGCTGGACGATCTCCCGGTTGTTTCTGTCCGTCATGCTGCTCGCCAGCTGGGCCGCCGGGATCCGCCAGGACAAGCTCGGGGAAGACGGACGGATCGACACGCGGAGCATTTATGACGATGTGATTCTGCTGGCGCTGGTGTGCCTGGGGTTCTTCATCGTCGTGCCTCTTCCGTCGGCGTATCATCCCAACTGGCCCGTCTCTCGACCTCATGCCCTTGGCGTGGCGGCGGTCTTCCTGCTGGCTCTAATCGGCTACCTGCGCAGGGGCGTGTGGCACC
>JABDQB010000303.1 GCA_013042495.1 Gemmatimonadota bacterium | reverse complement strand
AGAAGAGAGAGCTGATGTCGAAACAAGGGCGGAGGGTCCTCGTTACGGGCGGGGCCGGGTTCATCGGCTCACATGTGTGCGACGCCTTCGCGGCCGACGGGTGGGTCGTCACGGCACTGGACGACCTGAGTTCGGGCAAGGAAGAGCACTTATCGACCGACATCGAGTTGGTCGTCGCCGACATCCGGTCGCCGGAGGCGGCGGAACTGATTCGGGACGGCGATTTCGAAGTGATCAGTCACCATGCCGCACAGATCGATGTCCGAATCTCGGTGGATCGTCCGGATTACGACGCGTCGATCAACATCATGGGCCTGCTCAATCTGCTAGAGGCCGCGGTGGACGGAGGAGTGCGACGGTTCCTGTATGTGTCATCGGGTGGGGTCGTGTACGGCGAGCCGGACGACCTTCCGGTGCCTGAGACGGCTCCGAAGCAACCGCTCTCACCGTATGGGGTGAGCAAGTTGACCGGTGAGCACTACCTTCACTTCTACCGTCAGATACGCGGCCTCGAGAGCGTGTCTTTGAGGTACTCGAACGTGTTTGGTCCCCGTCAGGATCCGCATGGAGAGGCGGGGGTGGTGGCCATTTTCGGCCGGAGCGTGATGGACGGCCGTTCGATCACCGTCTTTGGCGCCGGGGAACAGACGCGCGATTACGTGTATGTGGGAGACGTGGCGCAGGCCAACCTCCTGGCCGCGCGGCTCGATGTGTCCGCCTCGAAAACGATGGACGACGTTGCCTTCAACGTGGGGACGGGTTTGGAAACGAGCGTGAACGAACTTGCGAGTGCCGTCATGAGAGTCGCCGGCCGCGAGGTCGAAGTGGTTCTCGCTCCGGAGCGTCCGGGCGAGCTACTCCGCAACTGTCTCGACGCGTCCAAGCTCGAGAGCGCGGGTTGGCGCCGTGCGGGCAGTCTCGACGATGGGCTGAGGGTGACGTATGCCTGGATCGCCGGGGAGGGCCGATGAGTCTGGTTCTCGCGCTTCTTCCGATGGTCCAGCAGGCCGACACGATTGCCTCCAGTCCCTGGGACCTGGTCCTCGGGGCGACGCCTGTTACGAAAGTCATACTGATCGTACTTGCCGCGTTTTCTCTGTTCTCCTGGGTCATGATCTTCTGGAAGTGGACCGAGTTCCGGAATATGCGGCAGTCAGGGGACACGTTCGTGGCCGGCATGGAGGCCGCCACCGGCCTGAGCGACGTGTACCAGATACTCACGCGGCTCGAGGAATCGCCGTACACGAGGGTGTTTCGCCGCGGTGTCAACTTCTTCACCGAGCTTCGCCCCACGGCCCTCCGCGACGACGGGCAGAATGCTCCAGGCCTGTCTTCCGCCCAGCTGGACACGCTCATGCTCGTGCTCGGGAAGGAGCTGGCCGAGGAGCGCGACGACATGGCACATGGACTGCCGTGGCTGGCCATCATCGGATCGGTCAGTCCGCTCCTGGGGCTGATGGGGACGGTCGTAGGCGTCATGAATTCCTTCATTGGAATCACGTCCCAGGGATCGGCGAACATCGCGGCGGTGGCGCCGGGAATCGCGGAAGCCCTCGTCACCACAGTGGTGGGGCTCGCGGTGGCGATCCCCGCGGTCATCGCCTACAACCACTACGCGGCAAAGCTAGGCCTGTTCACCGGCGAACTGGAAGGCTTCGCCAGCGAATTCGTCGGGACGCTGGCCAGAGAGGGGCGCGTATGATCGGAGGTCGCCTCGGTGGCGGGCCCGAAACCGGGCTGCCCGTTCGGGCCGAGATCAACGTGACGAGCCTGGTCGACGTGGCTTTCACACTGCTGGTCATCTTCATGATCACGGCGCCTATCCTTCAAGGGGGCGTGGAGGTGGCCGTACCGAGAGCTCCCTCCGCTCCGCTGCAGGTGGCCGAAGGCCTGATGATCACGGTGGACCGGGACGGGCAGATCTACGTGGACGACGACGCCTTCACCCGCGACGAATTCGCCGCCACGATCGTTCAGATGGTGGAGCGCAAAGGTGGGCCGACGGTGTATGTGAAGGGCGACCGCGACGTGCCTTACGGGTCGGTGCTCTGGGTGATCGGGCTGTTGAAGGAGGCGGAGATCGACGCCGTCAGTCTGATCGCCGAGCCGGACACGGATCGGTGAACCGGTGACGCCCGTAGCGGAGGACGCGTGAGCGGAGGGCGCAGACGTCACAGGATGCCGCCAGGCGCGCTGATCGCGTCGACCATCCTCCACGCCGTGATCGGAATCAGTTTGGCCGCTGCGGGAGCCTATCTGGCTCCACGTTCGCTCCCGGCCCAGACATTCCGGGTTCACCTGGTGGCAGCGTCGGACCCCACGGCACCCATGCGCCTGAAGCCCGAGCCGGCGAAGGTGGACGTGGAGGAGAACCGGCCGCCGCCGCCTCAGCCAACCCCCGACCCCAAGCCGCGCACCCAGGTGCCCACCGTGGTCGAGCAGCCGCCTCCGGTGGAACCGTCCAAGGAGCCGGCCCGCGGCCCCGAAGAGGGCGACGACCCGATCAACGTCCACCTCGAGGGCGCCGCCTTCGTCGACCCGAAGTATCTGGAGAACATCATCCTGCAGGTGCACCGCTACTGGCGACCGCCCACGGGAAACCGAAACCTGCGCGCTGAAGTGGTGTTCACCATCGAGAGCGATGGCTCCACCAGCGACATCGAGTGGGTTCAGCGCTCGGGCGATCTGGCGTTCGATCTGGAGGCACATGGGGCGGTGGAGGCAGCGGGCCGGGCAAAGGCGTTCGGACCACTGCCGGCGGCGTGGACGCGAGATCAACTGAGAGTGTCCTTCTTCTTCGATCCAGCTTCTCTGTGAGGTATACCGAGTGATGATGGGACGGAAGCTAGCGAGTGCCGGACTGGCAGCGCTTACGTACGCGATGGTGGTGGCAGGCTCGGCGCGGGCTCAGGACCCGGGCGACGTCCGCGTCGGGATCACCTACACGCCGGGATACCTGCCGGGTCTCGTGATGACGCCGGTCGAGTCAGCCGGGGGATTGGGTGACTACGCGACGCAAGTGGACAGCATCCTGCGGCGCGACCTCGATTACGCGGATCGGTTTCAGGTCATTCCGGTCCCCGACGACCTGCCGATGGACGGGCCGGTGAACTACGGCCTTTGGAACCAGCTGGGCGCGGTGTGGCTGGTGGTGTCTGAGGTCACGGGAACGGCGGCGCAGCCCGTGCTCCGGGTTAGCCTTCACGACGTCGTGTTCTCCGAGCTCAAGGAGGTGAAGGCCTTCTCCCTGCCTCGCCCCAACGATTCGGGCTTTCGGATGGCAGTGCACCGGG
>JABDQB010000165.1 GCA_013042495.1 Gemmatimonadota bacterium | reverse complement strand
GGCCCGCACGTCGTCACGCGCGGTCGACTCGTAAAACCCCGGGTCGGCGAAGTTCGCGTCGATGACTTCGACCCGTCTTTCGGCTACCTCGATCTGACTCGTGATCTTCTCGAGCCGCCCGGCCAGCTGCCGCCTGGCACCTGACCCCGCCTTTCCCCCAGACCTCTTGCCCTTCTTCCGCGCGGCCTTCTCGACCTTCTTCGTCGTCCGGGCCTTCAAGACGACCGTGTCCACGTCCAGGTGATCGTCACCGCAGAAGTGGACGTAGTCCTCGTAGCTGCCCTGGTAGTCGCGGATCCCCTCCGCCGTGATCTCCACGATCCGGCTGGCAAGCCGCGAGACGAACCAGCGATCGTGAGACACCAGGATGAGGGTGCCCTCGTAGCTCCGCAGGGCCTCCACGAGCGCTTCGATCGACTCGAGGTCCAGGTGATTCGTGGGCTCATCGAGCACCAGCACGTTGGGCTTCTCGATCGCGATCTTGCAGAACACGAGCCTCGCCGCTTCGCCCCCGGAAAGCGCGCCCAGCTTCTTCTTGCCGTCGTCACCCGAGAAGAGCACGCGTCCCATTTCGCCGCGGACGAACCCGTACGTCTTGCCGGGGCAGAAACCGGTGATCCAAGCCTCGGCCGTGTGGCCGGCGTTCTCGAACTGCTCCTGGTGGTCCTGGGCGAAGTAACTCGGGTGCGTCTCGTACCCCCACTTCACGGTCCCGGCGTCAGGTTCCAGCTCTCCCATGGCGATCTTGAGCAGGGTGGACTTGCCGATCCCGTTCGGTCCCATGATGGCCACGCGGTCTCCGCGGGCCACGGTGAGGTCCACACCGTGCAGTACCTCGTTGTCGCCGAACGCCTTTCGGATGCCCTTGATGGCGAGCACCTCGCGGCCGCTGTGACGCCTCTCTTCGAAGCGGAAGTTCGGATAGCGACGCGAGCTGGCCGGCAGCTCCTCCAGGCCCTCGGCCTTCTTCTCGATGAGACGGAGCTTGCTCTGCGCCTGCCGGGCCTTGCTGGCCTTGGCGCGGAACCGGTCGACGAACTTCTGGTGGTGAGCGATCTCCCTCTCGCGGCTGGCGATGCTCTTCTCCCGACGCTCGCGCTCTTCCTGCTTCGCCAGCAGAAAATCGCTGTAAGTGCCGGGGTATTGCAGTACCGTCCGATAGTCGACGTCCAGCGTCTGAGTGGAGACGTTGTCGAGGAATCGGTGGTCGTGCGAGATCACGACGACCGGCCCCGGGAAGTCGCGGATGAACTTCTCCAACCAGCGGATCGACAGGATGTCCAGGTGGTTCGTGGGCTCGTCCAGCAGTAGCGCATCCGGCGATCCGGCGAGTGCCTGTGCCAGCAGCACCCGGAGCTTGAAGCCGCCGGACAGCGTGGACATCGGCTGGTGGTGAACGCTCGACGGGAACCCGAGACCTTCGAGAATCTCCGCAGCCCGGGCTTCGGCCGCATACCCGTCGTGATGCTGAATCATCTCTTCCAGCTCGGAGAAGCGCTCCGCGTCGAAGTCATCGTCGGCCTGCGCCAGCAGGGCTTCTTTGTCCACCATCGCCTGCCAGAGCACCGGGTTTCCCCTCAACGTGACCCCGAGGACCTGCTCGTCTTCGTAGATGAACTGATCCTGGCGTAGGACGCCCAGCTTCACGTTCTTCGGGATCGACACGGAGCCGGCGGAAGGATCTTCGTGACCCGTGATAATGTTGAGAAGAGTGGTCTTGCCCGATCCGTTGGCGCCCACCAGCCCGTAGCGCTCTCCCGGGATGAGCTCGAGGGCGACGTCCGTGAACAGCGCCTGGGCGCCGAACGATTTCGCGAGGCCGGAGACTGATATCATGGGGGCACATTGTACGTGGACGCCCCGGTTGGAACAAAGGACACCGGCTTCCAATAGCCCCTCTTGTGCGAATCGCGCACGAATACCGGCTATAATGGCAGCAGCGACGGCATTGAGCGTCCCTTCGATCAACCCGGAAGGCCCACAGATTCAATGATCCTGGTTACGGGCGCGGCGGGAAAAACGGGCCGGCACGTCATCCGGCGGCTCAGCGACATGGGCACCGAGGTGCGGGCCCTGGTGAGAACGCCTGAGCAAATCGGTTCCCTACTGGACTTGGGCGCTCGCGCAGCGGTGCCCGGTGACCTGCTGAAAGTTGAGGACGTCTCGCGCGCGTTGGACGGCGTGCGAGCCGTGTACCACGTCTGCCCGAACATACACCCCCGGGAGGTGGAGATCGGGGATGTGATGATCGAGGCGGCGCGCACCGCTGGCGTGGACCGGTTCGTGTTTCATTCCGTGCTGCTTCCCGACGTCGAAGC
>JABDQB010000298.1 GCA_013042495.1 Gemmatimonadota bacterium | reverse complement strand
AGTCCGAGGAGGCTGCGAACATGCGATACCGTTTGCGGCAGCGCGGCTGGGAAGCGCAGTGTTGGGAGTCGGGGCCGTCGATGAGCCGTCAGACCGCGCTCAAGGAACGCTCTTGACCCTTAGATCGGATCGAGCTGAGACGAATCGGCGGAAGGACGCCCTCTCTGGATACTACGCGTCCTGTATCATGCGCGACGGGGCCTTCACTTGCGCTCAGTACTCTCGTTGCCGCGCTTCGCACCCCGGGCCGTTCGCCGAAGGTCAGGTACACTACGTCGGCGACGACTACGACCTCCGGGTCGGTACCCGCCCGTTTCGGGTGGCAGTCATCGGCCAGGAGTATGGCCACGGGGGGGCCCTAGTCGGCGTCGAGGCCCGGCGCGAGATGCTTCACCGGAGCGCGTTCTCCTCCGGCGGCTTCAATGGTCGCAACCCGCACATGCGAGGAACCACGACTGCATTGCGGATCCTCTTCGGTAGCGGACCGGGGGCTGACGAGGCCGGGGAGTGGCTTCACCCCGCCGAAGGGGAGCCGATCCACCTCTTCAATGCGTTTGCACTGGTGAACTTCCTGCTGTGCTCAGCAACGGACGGAACCACGCGAGGCCGATCTACCCGCACGATGAGAAGCAATTGCTCACAGCACTTTAGAGCGGTGATGGAGATCCTCGAACCGAATGTGATCATCTGTCAGGGCAAGGGCTTCTTCGGTGCGGTGGCCAAGACACTCGGAGTGGGCCGCGCCGTGGACCAAGTCTTCGAGTTCGAAATCGGAGGTGCCGGCGGCCTGGGCGTTTGCCTGAATCACCCGAGTACGCCTCGCTGGATTCACGGTTGGGGTCGCTTGGAGCAACCCTACCTCCGTGAGGTTGTGGAACCGGCTTTGTCGGAAATCCGGAGCAGACTCGTGGGATGAAAGGGCTGATTGGAGCACGGCCCAACTAGGAATCGCTGCAGTCGCGGAAGACGCGATAGGTGCGCGCCGCGCGACGGAGGTTCGGGCCCACACATCCCGACCTGACAAGTGGGCACACCTCAGATAACAAGAGGCTTCCGGCTCCGCGCCTGACGGCGCTCCGTCCCAAACGGCCCCTGAGCGGGCAGGCGGCTCTGGCGGGAACGCTGCGGGCCGCCCTACTCTGGAATCGTGAGCGAAGTAGGCGGGGCCGTTTCGGAAGCCCCGAAACGTTAGGCGAGATGGCCTCGACGGCTGACGGAGTATGGCAGAACGGCGACGTCAGTTGCGGAATTGGAGCACGACAGCGCAGTGTTCCCGAATCGTCGCAGTCGAATAGGAGTTGGACACGCGGTAGCGCGGCTGTCTAACAAGCGATTGCTACTGTCACGGGTTACCTGGTAGGGAACGGGCCACTCGGCTGTCGCCTCGCGCCCCTTGTTAGCAGGCTGGCCGTGCAGCAGAATCGCGAGACGTTAGGAAGCCCCCTCCACCGTTTGGGTTCAGATGGCCAACAAGACCCAATGGCGCCGGATTCTCTTGGAGGGCGGAGTAATCGTCCTTTCAATTCTTCTCGCTTTTGCGGTCGATGCTGGATGGGACGAACGCCAAGACCAACAGGCGGTCCGCGTCCACCTTTCAGCCCTAGCGGCCGAACTCGGCACCCAGGCTGAGGACGCTCAAGCCGGGATCGAGCGCCGTGAGCTTCGAATGACCGTCATGAGCGCGCTCGTCGCCGCTTCCTCTCCCGACCCCACGAGCCCGCCGAGTTCCGATTCACTGAACAGTATGATCGGCGTGCTTTGGGGGGCCTGGGATCCCCTGCCTCCGCTGGCATCTCTCGACAACCTGCACGAGTCCGGCGCCTTCCCGGCCATTCGGTCGAACGTGCTCAGGCTCTCCCTGGCCCAACTAGAGCGTGCTATCGATCAAGCTGCGGGCCACGATGAACGGGTCCTCCGATCTTGGGAGGATGGTCTCAGGCCGTACCTGGTGAGTCGCTCAGACGTGCGTCCGCAGGTGAAGGCCCGCCCATTCGAGCTTATGGGCTACGAGGGGGTTTTCGCTCTGGACCCTGCCGAGCTCCTCACCGACCCCGAATTCCAGAATCATCTGATCGTGAGGATGAACAGAACCGCATCCGCGTTGGTCGCAGGAAATGAGCTGGTGGCGCGTCTCGAGGCTGCAGCTGCATTAGTCGAAGAGGAGCTGGCAAACTAGCTGCCGGCCTGGGGGCTCCATAACTAGCATTTGCTGCAGCGCGAACGGCATACTCCGGGTGCGCTGCGCGCATCCCATTTCGTCCTGCGCAGCAGAAATGCAAATCCGCTAGGCGGCATCGAAAGGGGCGTGGATTGCGAAGGCTCGTCATCTTGATCGGGGCGTCCGGCTCCGGAAAGTCTGCCGTGGCACGACTGTTGGCCACGCGCGCTCCGTGGGAGGGTCAGGTCTTCCATCTGGACGATATCGGCGTGCCGACCGGTACGGGATGGGAGCTATTCGACAGTGGGGAAGATTGGCAGAACTGGGCGACCGCGAAGTGGATCGCTCATCTCGCGGCCCGAGACAGCGGTCTCCAGCTTCTGGATGCTCAGACGCGCCCATGCTTCATTCACGCCGCGGTCGAAAGGCATGCCGACTTCGAGGCTACCATCGTCCTGCTCGACTGTAGCGCGGATGTTCGTCGCTATCGGCTGGTGGAGCTGCGAGATCGGGCCGAGTTGGCTAGTGCGAGAATGGAAAACTGGGCCGGCTACCTCCGCGACCAAGCAGAGGAATTGGGGATCGCGCGCATCGACACGAGCTCACTGTCGGTGGAGCAGGTGGCCGCCAAGGTTGAGTCGATCGTAGGCGTCGGCTCGGCGGCGGATGCCGTCTAACAAGGAATCGCTGCTGTCGCTGGAAGCCTTGAGGGTCCTGGATCACTCGGCTTGCACCTCGCGACCCAGGGGGAGCATTGTGGTCGCGCAGCAGAATTCCGAAGGCGTTAGTAGTCGCACCGGTCAGGCACGGCCTCAACGAACGTTGCGCTTAGACTCTCCGACGAGGCAGGCGTGGCACACCTCGCCTAACAACAGGCTTCCGGCTCCGCGCCTGACGGCGCTTCGTCCCAAACGGCCCCTGAGCTGGTAGGCGAAGCTGGCGAGAACACTGCGGAGCGGCCTACTCTGGAGTCGTGAGCAGTTCAGCCGGGGCCGTTTCGGAAGCCCCGAAACGTTACCCGAGATGGCCCGACCGGAGCGCTGCGTGTGTGACCTCCAGGCGTCACTCGATCTCGGCCAGTCTTTGCTCTCCCACCACCTGCGTGTGCTTCGGGAAGCGGGGCTGGTTCGTTCCCGACGGGATGGGCGCTGGGTCCACTACCAGTTGTCTGACGACGCGCTCATGGCCGGGGAGGCATGGATTTCCGAGAAGCGGGAGGGGACAAGCACCGCAGCACCTCATGGGAGCCGATGCTGAGGCGGGAGGAGCCCGGTTGCCCCTTTTTTTTCGGCCTTGACGTATCAGCGTTCATTGATATGGCTTCTCCCAACCCCATCACCTAGCTACTAGAGTGACCGCATAATGAGCGCCACCACCAAGCAGCTCTCCTTCCTCGATCGTTACCTCACCCTGTGGATCTTCCTGGCCATGGCAGCCGGGGTGGGACTGGGGTACGTGTGGCCGGCGGCCATCCAGGCCATCAACGAGAGCACGCAGATTGGCACCACGTCGGTGCCCATCGCCATTGGGCTCATCCTCATGATGTATCCGCCCCTGGCAAAGGTGCGGTATGAGGAACTGGGGGATGTCTTCCGGAACGTGAAGGTGCTGAGCCTGTCGCTGGTGCAGAACTGGGTCATCGGGCCCATCCTGATGTTCGCCCTAGCCGTGCTCTTCCTGCGGGACTATCCGGAGTACATGGTGGGCCTGATCCTCATCGGGCTGGCCCGGTGCATTGCCATGGTCATCGTGTGGAACGACCTGGCCGAGGGGGATCCGGAGTACGCTGCGGGCCTGGTGGCGTTCAACTCCATCTTCCAGGTGCTCTTCTACAGTGTGTACGCGTGGTTCTTCATCACGCTGCTCCCGAGCTGGCTGGGCCTCGAAGGTATGGTGGTGGACATCACAATGGGCGAGATCGCCAAGAGCGTGTTCATCTATCTGGGGATCCCGTTCCTGGCGGGCATGCTCACCCGTTTCGTCCTCATCAAGGTCCGGGACAAGACGTGGTACCATGAGCGATTCATTCCCCGGATCTCACCCCTGACCCTCATCGCGCTGCTCTTCACCATCGTGGTGATGTTCTCAATCCAGGGCCGGGCCATCATCCAGCAGCCGGTGGGCGTGTTGAGGATCGCGGTGCCGCTCCTCATCTACTTCGTGCTCATGTTCGCCGTCTCGTTCTTCATGAGCCGGCGGGTGGGGGCGGACTACCCGAAGACGGTGACGCTCTCCTTCACCGCGGCGTCCAACAACTTCGAGCTGGCCATTGCGGTGGCGGTGGCCACGTTCGGCATCGGGCACGGTGCGGCCTTCGCCGCGGTCATCGGCCCCCTGGTGGAGGTGCCGGTGCTCATCGGGTTGGTGACGGTGGCGCTGCGGTGGCGGGCCAAGTACTTCCCCGGGGCGGAAGCGTCCATCGCCGGCGTGTCCAACTGCGCCGTGCCGGGTGGTGTCAGTGCCGCTGAGGTCGGGAACCACGCCGGAGGTGCGGAGTCATGAACATCGCCCTGCTGTCTGACGTCCATGGGAACCTCCCCGCCCTCCAGGCCGTGCTCTCGGACATTGACCAGCGTGGGGATGCCGATGCGATCTATCATCTCGGGGACTTGGTCGGCTATGCGCCCTGGCCCAATGAGGTGGTCGAGGCCCTTCGAGAGCGTGGAATCATGGGAGTCGCTGGGAACTACGACTCCACTACCGCTACGGACCACAAGAACTGTGGCTGTCGTTACGAAGACCCGGAGCAGGAGGCGCTCAGCCACCAGAGCTATGCGTGGACGCGATCCAACGTGACACTGGCGACAAAGCGCTACCTCCGTACGCTGCCGTTCAGGCTGGATATTCGACCCATGGGAGGACACACCGAGGCCCGAGAATCATCCTCATCCACGGAAACCCGGTGCTCAACACGTTCTACTGGACCGAAGATCGGGACGACGCGTTCTGCCTCAAGATGGCCGAGCGGCTGGGCGCGAGACCCGGCGACGTGGTCGCCTTCGGTCATACACACAAGCCTTGGATTCGCGAGGTCGGTGGAGTTCAGTTCCTCAACACAGGTTCTGTCGGTCGCCCGAAGGACGGCGACCCCCGTGCGGGATACGCCCGGCTGGCGGTGGATGATGCCGGGATCTCCGTCGCGTTCACGCGGGTCGATTATGACCTCCCAGCGGCCATGCACGCCATCCGCAGGAGTAAGCTCCCAGACGAGTTCGCCACCTATCTAGAGACCGGTGGTGCCACGCCGAAGTAGGTGGCATACGTTTGAAGAGACCAGCCCTGTCTGCTCGGGAGCGCCGCCGCGGATGGGCCACCCTTGGGTTGCCTCACCCAGTCGGTAGACAAAGCGGCGGGAGCATGCACCCGCCGCCAATTCCTGAACGAAGGAGAGGTGGTGGATAGGGCCCGCCGAGACACCGTTGCCGCAATTGGCGTCTGACTGTCCCGTCGCGAAGGTTTGGGCGGCGTATGCCAAACCCGACGAGGAAGGTCACTTGTCTCTGGCGGAGTTTCGAGAGTTCAGGTCTTCGAGGGGCCCGGCACC
>JABDQB010000296.1 GCA_013042495.1 Gemmatimonadota bacterium | reverse complement strand
CGTGCCTACCATGAGCGCCGTGGGCGTCGCGAGCCCCAGGGCACACGGACACGCGATCACCAGCACCGCGAGAGCGGCGAACAGGGCCAGCGAAGCTCGTCCCAGGTCGGGTTGCACCCACGGAACGAACGCCGCGGCCCGGTCGACCACGGCATGAAAGAAATCGGGAAAGAGCAGCCAGCCCAGCAACGTGCCCATCGACACGGCGAGAACGACAGGTACGAACACGGCCGTCACGCGGTCCGCGAACTCCTGGATCGGCACCTTGCTTCCCTGGGCTTGCTCGACCATCCGCACGACGCTCGCGAGGAACGTGTCTTCCCCCACTCCCGTGGCGCGCACCCGGAGCACGCCCTGCCGGTTGATGGTGGATCCGATCACGGCATCGCCCTCGGACTTGTCGATCGGCATCGATTCGCCGGTGGCCAGCGACTCGTCCACGGCGCTGTGACCGTGTTCGACCACGCCATCGGTCGGAATCTTCTCGCCGGGGCGCACCACCATCACGTCCCCCACCACGACGGAGGCGATGGGCACCTCCAATTCCTGCCCATCACGGATCACGCGGGCGGTGCGCGCCTCCAGGGAAAGCAGCTTCTGGATGGCGGCCGATGTGCGGCCACGGGCTTTGGTCTCCACGAATCTGCCCGTGAGATGAATCGCCATGATCATCGCGCCCACCCCGGCGTAGTTCATGATCATGGGGCCAGCGCCGAAGTGATGGGGCAGTGCGGCCAGGCCCGTCAGCACGGCCGCCCCGCTGCCCAGAGCGATCAGGCTGTCCATGTTGGGACGGCGGTTCACGAGGGCGCGCAGGCCGCTCGCCATCGTTTCCCGCCCCGGTCCCAGGAGCACGGGGAGAGCGAGGACGACGAGACCGACCTGGAAGACGATCGCGCTGGGCCACGGGGTCCCGAAGAACATCTCCGGGACCATCCAGATCATGATCGGCACGGTCAGCGCCCATGCGGTGATCATCCGTCGTCGCGTGACGGATACCCGCTCGGCGTCCCGGCGGAGGCGCTCCCGCTCGCGTTCCGCCCGATCCTCGAGGGGGTTGCGTGCCACGAGCCGGAAGCCGGCGTCGGCCACAGCCTGCTCGAGCACGCTGAACGCCACGTCCCCTTCGACGATACGCACACTGGCCGTCTCGGCCGGGAGGCTAACGGAAGCCTCGACTCCCTCCACCCGGTTGAGGGCCCGTTCCACGGCAGCGCTGCACGCGCCGCAGTGCATACCCTCGACGGGGTACACTTCGACCCGGTGCCCCGGAACGACCGCGTCCTCGGTCCGCTCGTCTGTATCTCGCATGTCACCGCCTGCCTCGAACCCCTGCGCATCGCCTCGGGCCCTGGTGTCGCCAAGCTCGAGCACAGCAACTCCATGGTACCCGGGCGGGTTCCACCGGGACAGCCGCGGCGTTAGAATCAGGGCATGTTCAAGAAGCTGAAAGACGCCATCGAATCAGCGCTCGATGCCCTGGAGGGTCGTTCCTCGGACTCGACCCGCGAGGACGTCGAGAAGCTCCTCGATGGCATGCGCGAAGAGCTGATCAACACGAAGGCCCAGGTCCCGGTTCTCGAAGAGGACCTGAAGAAGCTTCAGATGGCGCATGACCGGGAGTTGGAGAAAGCCGAGGACTGCCACCGCCGCGCGCTGCAGGCCCAGTCGATCGGTGACGAAGAGACGGTGGAGGTCGCCCTCAAATTCGAGGCGAAGCACCGGGTCGCCGTCGACGTGTGGGTTCAGAAGATCGAGGCGGCGGCTGCCGAGCTGGCGATGCAGCGCCAGACCGTCATCGAGCAGACCGAGGAGCTCAAGGATGCGCACGCCCGCAAGGATGTGCTCGCGATCCAGGTGCGGCGCTCCGGAGCCACCGAACGCATGCGAGGTGGAGGGCGCTCGAGCGTGGACGAATTCGATCGCCTCGCGGACGCGATCGAGCGGGAAGAAGATCTCGGTGCGGCGGGCCGGGCCGTGGAAGACGACCTGGCGGGGAGGTATGACCCTGGGAACGGAGGCGACGAGCCATCGGGTCTTTCGAGGGAGGACCTCGCGGACCTGCAGCTCGAAGAATTGAAACGGCGAATGCGCGAAGACAGCTGACGTTTCTTCGCCCCGCTAGGCCTGCGCGCTACGGGTCAGCAGGTCTATTTGCTCCCCTTTCCCCATCACGATCAGCACGTCGCCAGCCAGGATGCGGTGCTCCGGTCCCGGGTTGTAGACCCATGGCCCGTCCCGCACTGGAGCGTCGGCGTGGCGAGCCGCGATGACGATCAAGCCGGTCTTCTGTGGAATGCGGGCCTCGGCCAGCGTCTGGTTCTCGAACGGTGACCCCCCCGGCACGTGCACTTCCTCGAGTCTCAGGTCCAGTTCCTCGCTTCGCGTGGCGACATCCAGAAAGCTGACGACCTGCGGCTGGAGCAGCATCGCAGCCATGCGCCTGCCTCCGGTCAGGTTCGGGCTCACGACGTGGTCTGCCCCCGCGACGTAGAGCTTCTGAAGCGTTTGCTCGTTGTAGGCTCGCGCGACAATCGTGAGGCCGGGTTGCAGATCTCGGGCGCTCAGGCACACGAACAGGTTGTCGGTGTCGGCACTGAGGCAGGTCACCAGTCCGGCGGCGGTGCCGATCTTCGCTTCGATCAGGGCTTCGTCGCGGGTCGCGTCCGCCACCACCGTAAGGACATCGGGGAACGTCAACTTTATGGATTCAGCCCGATCCGCCTCCTTTTCAATGATGACGTAGGGTTTTCCGGCCGCCTCGAGCTCCCGCGCGACCTGGTGTCCGGTGCGGCCTGCGCCGCACACGATGTAGTGGTCCTTGAGCGTTTCAATTTTCTTCATGGTGCGCCGGGTCAGGAAGACGTGAGCGAGGTCCATCTCGACGATGGCCGACGTGACGAGCGCGAACCAGACCCCGAGAAGCGTGAGGCCCCCGAGGATGAGCAGACTGACGAGTATCCGCCCTTCCGTCCGCAGCGTGTGGACTTCTTCGTAGCCGACGGCCGAGAGGGTGATGACCGTCATGTAGAAGGCGTCCGACAGGTTGTACTCCGGGATTGCCAGGAACCCAAGAGTCCCGATGGTGAGAAGCGCGAGAGCGCCAAGCGCCATCCAGGCGAAACGCCGCCAGAATCGATTCATACGTTTTCGCCGCGACGGTTTGATGCAGGCATGGCCGGGAATATACGACGGCGGACACCGCCTCGTCAGTACGCGCTGGCTCCGGCGTCTCGGCGCGTGTCGGGGTTGCAGGCCAGGCACAGAGTGGGGATGTTGAGAGCGTTCACGCAAACAGGCGGCTGACGCACCGAAACGACGGCGGAGATCGCGGGAATGAATCGAACGGAACTCACGG
>JABDQB010000291.1 GCA_013042495.1 Gemmatimonadota bacterium | reverse complement strand
GTCGTACCGGAGGGCTCCCTTCCCTTCCAACGGCGGATAGCGCTTCCCTCCGCGGTGCCAGGCGAACGATTCCCCTTCACCTCCTGACCACCCTGTGCCGTCCACGACTGACCGGCTCGGGTCACCGAAAGCGCCAGGCACGGTGTCGGGCCGAGGACCACGAGGCGTCCTTCGCGAACCCGTGGAACGTGATGCGAAGCGACCGGGACGAGAGGTCAGCGATCGATGCTGAACCGGTCCCTCGGGCAACTCCTGCAGGAACGACGATGGCTCGGCCCGCATCTCGCTTCCGTAGCGCCAGCGTCGGTCGGCGTGCGTGATAAAGAGGCGGTCTTCGGCCCGCGTCACGCCGACGTAGAACAGCCGGCGCTCCTCCTCGAGCTCCTCGCGGCTTTCCAACGAGCGCGCGAGCGGAAACAAGCCGTCTTCCATTCCGACTAGAAACACAACGGGAAACTCCAGCCCCTTGGCATTGTGAAGGGTCATCAGGGTCAGGCCCGATTCCCGATCGTCATAGTCGTCGATGTCGGCGTGCAGCGCCGCGGACTGCAGGTACAGCTCGAGGTCCGACGAGTCCTCCAGCGCGTCCTCGACCTCTGCGGGATCAAACGCCGCGGCGGCCGCAAGCAACTCCGTGACGTTAGCGATTCGATCGGCTCCGTCCTCCTCGGTTTCGAGCGCGGCAACCATCCCGAAGCTCCGGATGCACTCCCGGATCACTTCCTCCGTCGCGCCCTCCCGGGCCAGCTCGGCCAGCGCGTTTACCCCGGCCGCGAAGTCCTCCAGCGACCGCCCCCCGGCCGGCGGCATGCCTTCGAAGGTCCTCGCCATCTCAGCCGCCGCGAGCAGGGTGAGCGATCGAGCCGCTGCGGCGGCCCGAAGCCGGTCAAGGGTGACCCCACCCACACCACGCCGCGGCCAGGACACGGCTCGCGCGAACGACGCTTCGTCCGCCGGATTGACGGCAAGCTGCAGGTACGCCAGGACGTCCTTGATCTCTCTGCGCTCGTAGAATCGCACGCCTCCGACGATCCTGTAAGGAATCCGGGCTCGCCTCAAGGCCTCCTCGAACGGCCTCGACTGTGCGTTCGTCCGGTACAGGACCACGTGGTCTTCGAAGGCCCTCCCCGCCCCGCTGGACTGCACTTCACTCACCACCCAGTTCGACTCTGCGCGCTCGTCCGACAATCGAACCACTTGGACCGGCTCGCCGGCGGGTCTCCTGGTCCGCAGCCGCTTTTCCTTCCGATCCCGGTTGTTCGAGATCACCGCGTTGGCGACTTCGAGAATCGCGGGGGTCGACCGGTAGTTCTCCTCGAGCCTCACGACCTCGGCGCCCGGAAAGTCGCGCTCGAAATCCAGGATGTTCCTGATATCCGCCCCTCGCCAGCCGTAGATCGACTGGTCGTCGTCTCCCACGACACAGATGTTTCCATGCCCGGCAGCCAGTCTCTTCACGATGCGATACTGGGCGTGGTTGGTGTCCTGGTATTCGTCAACCAGCACGTGGCGGAACCTGGACGCATAACGGTCCCCCACCTCCGGGACATCCTCCAACAGGCGCGCGGCGTTCGCCAGCAGGTCGTCAAAATCGTAGGCGTTAGACCTGGCCAGAATCCGCTCGTAGGCAGGGTAGACCCTGGCCGTTGCCTTGGCTGCCAGGTCGAATGCGGATGCCGCGTACTCGTCGGCCGACACGAGCGCGCTCTTGGCGTCGGAGATTCGGGCCCGTATCAGATTCGGCGACCAGCGCTCCGTATCGAGATCCGACTCTTCCATGGCGCGCTTGATCGCCCGGAGCGAATCGTCCTCGGCGTATATGGTGAAGTTAGCGCCGCGCTTCAGCCGGTCCCCTTCCCGTCTCAACAGCCGCGCCGCGATCGAATGGAAGGTCCCCACCCACAGCCCTCTCGGCTCCTCGCCGAGAAGGTGGGCAATCCGGTCACGCATCACCCCAGCGGCCTTGTTGGTGAACGTGACCGCCAGGATCTGCTCGGGCCGCTCGCCTTCTTCCCGAATGAGGCGGGAAACGCGAGCAGTGAGGACACGGGTCTTGCCCGAGCCGGCACCGGCCAAAACCAGCAGGGGACCCGCTCCGTATTCCACCGCGTGTCGCTGCTCGGGATTCAGCGCCAGTCCGGTCACGCGTCCGAGCCGGCGAGGGGAATGGAAATCGCGAAGCTGGCTCCCGTCTCCGTCGGTTCCAGGACCACGGACCCCCTGTGCGCCTGCACGAAAATTCTCCTGACGAGCGACAACCCCACTCCCCAGCCTCCCTGCTTGGTCGTGATCCCGACATCGAATACCCGCCGGCGCACTGCGGGGTCTACCCCGGGACCGTCGTCCGCAAACCGGATGTGTGCCATTCCGCCTTCTGCGCCGAGCCAGCTCACTACGATTCGGCCATCACGACCCGCGAGCGAGTCGAGAGAATTCTTGAAGAGGTTCTCGAACGCCCACTCGAGAAGAGTCTCGTTCCCGAGCACGGCGGGGGCGTCTTCGGGGATCAGGATCTCCAGTTTCACGTGCTCTCGCATCGAGGGCGTGCGCGCCCTGAAGTAGCGGCCGAGTCGGTTGGCGACCTCGTAGATCGATACGGCGCGGAGGGCTGGCCTGCGTCCGATCAGCTCGAACCTGCGAGACACCTTCTCCAGCCGCCGGACATCGTCCTCCATTTCGCCAAGGATGTTGATCCCATCCGGGCGAACGGCCTCCGGCGGGGCCGCCACCTCCAACAACTCCAGCCAGCCCACGAGGGAACTCAGGGGAGTCCCCATCTGGTGCGCGGACTCTCTGGCCATCGCCGTCCAGATGCGCTCGCGTTCGCTTTGCGATGACGTACGGATCATCCACACGCCTGTGCCCACGACCCCAAGGAGCAGCACCGCCTGCAGCCACGGAATCCAGCGCAATCTCTGCAGGTAGAGGGGCTCCCCGTAGTGGACCGCGAAGTTGCGATCCGCGTCGATGAGCGGCGGGTAGTCTTCGTCCAGCCGATCCACGTAACGCCGCACCCGGTCCACGTGGTCAGGATTCTCCAGGTCGGCATCGAAGGGAAGATTGCGGATCAGGGTCGGATCGCCCGCCAGATCGGTCTGCACGACCGGAATGCCGAGATCGTAGAGCTGAAGCAACAACTGGAACTCCGCCTCGGCCGTCATGCCCTCCGGGGAGGCTACGGCCTGGACTACCTGGAAGTAGATCTGGCTGAAGACGGTTGCGTTAGCCCGCATCTCCAGCGAGAGCTGCCAGGTGTAGGCGAGATAGGAGATCAGAACCGCTGAAAACGCGGCGACGATGCCGATCGGAACCAGTCGCCGGATCACGAGATCGTCAGGCGCTCCTGTCGCACGTAGTCACGCAGGGCCTCGGGTACCAGAACGGTCCCGTCCCGTTGTTGATTGTTCTCCAGCAGGGCCACGAGCGTACGGGCCAGCGCCACCGCGGATCCATTCAACGTGTGCAGGAGAGCCGGCTTCCCCTTACCCTCGGGGCGATATCGGATTTCCGCCCGCCGAGCCTGATAATCGGTGTATGAAGAACAACTGGATACCTCGAGCCACTTCCCCACCCCCGCCGACCAAACCTCGAGGTCGTAGGTGATCGCGTTCGAGAAGCCCAGATCACCGGCCGCCAGCAGGATCCTCCTGTACGGAAGCCCCAGCCGTTCCAGCACGGTCTCGGCGTGCCGCGTCAGCCGTTCCAACTCGTCCGCAGAATCATCCGGCCGCGTGAAACGGACCAGCTCGACCTTGTCGAACTGGTGGACCCGGAGCAAACCACGCGTGTCCCGGCCCGCCGCACCGGCCTCTCGGCGAAAACACGGCGTATATGCCACATACGCCCTCGGCAGGTCCCGGCCATCGAGAATTTCCCCCCGGTGGAAGTTGGTCACCGGCACCTCGGCGGTCGGGATCAGAAACAAGTCGTCGGGAACCGTCCGATACTGATCGTCCTCAAACTTCGGAAGCTGGGCGGTGCCAATGAGGCAGTCCCGGTTGGCGAGGAAGGGCGGCGCCACTTCGATATAGCCGTGCTCGGTCGTGTGGAGATCGAGCATGAAGTTGATGAGTCCGCGGTTCAGCTGGGCACCCGGCCCGACCAGCAGCGGAAAGCCCGATCCAGCGATGCGCGCCCCGCGTTCAAGATCGAGAATACCCAGGTCGGAGCCGATGTCCCAGTGCGGCCGAGGATCAAACTCGAACTCCGGAGGCGTACCCCACTCGCGGACCACCTCGAACTCGCCTTCTCCCCCCGGCGGGACCCTGTCGTCCGGCTCGTTCGGAATGGTCAGAAGCAGCGTCCGGAGCTCCTCCTCCACCTGCAGGAGATCCGAGTCCAGGTCACGAATGCGATCGGCCACGCGCTGCATGTCGGCAATCAGGTCTGCCGCATCAATTCCGTCGCGCTTTCGCGCGCCGATCTCCCTGGACACGTCATTCCGGCGCGCCTTGAGTTTTTCGACCTCGGAGATCACATCTCTTCGCCGTACGTCGAGCGTCAGCGCTTCGTCGAGAGCCTCCAGGACGCCCGGCTCGCCGCGGCGCTCCAGACGCTCTCGCGACCCGTCCCCTCCCGCGCGAAACGCCCGGAGATCGAGCACCTAGTCCTCTGCCCCCGGGACCAGTTTCCGCTGCTCGCAGTTCGGATTTACCAGGTGACGAAACGACACCGTCCCTTCGACGGTGTCGACATCCAGTATCTCGACCTTCGCGTACCGCCGACAGCGCAGATTACCCAGGGCCGGATCGCGACGGCTGCGGGCGGCAAATACATCGCCCACGGCTACCGGTACGGACTCGAGTTGCACATATCCGTCCTCAGGCGCCTCGAGAAGGTCATCGAAGCCGCGGGAGACGAGCAGCAGGCCCGAGTCTTCATCCTCCTCGATGATCGCGCTTCGAGGCCACCACAGGGCACTGCCATCCTCGGCGATCTGGAACACGAAGTCCCAACCCGAGAACTGATCCGTCCGCACCGATTCTCCGGTGATGATGTCGAACGCGGACGGATCGCCGATGGACCCCGTAGTGACGTCCACCATGACCGCCTCGCGGGTCTCGTCAGGAATCGGAATCAGAATCGGCTCTGTGCCGCTTCCGCACCCCGTCAACGCCACGATCGCGGCCAGAACTGCAACCGGAATATATCGAATGACAGACAATGAAGGGCTCCTCTCAAGTGCTCCTCGGCGGAAAGATAGCAGAGTTTCTCACCAGCGCGAGGTCCAGTACCTTACTCTGCATCGCCAGTTACTCGCGTCAGCGAGCCCGGTTCCCCTTTCGAGCCCGACAGGTTCTTGACCGAGATGATCTCATCCCACGATTGCTACGCCGTGGTCCTGGCAGGCGGCGAGGGAAGCCGGTTCTGGCCGGCGTCGCGGCCCGAACGACCCAAACAGTTGCTGGCCCTCGGCAGTGCGCAGCCACTGATCCGGGACGCCCTCGAGCGGGCCGAGTCCCTGGTCGGACCCGACCGCGTCCGGGTCGTCGCCAGCGAGCCGCTCGTCGAGTCCCTGTGCAGCGCCGCCCCGGGTCTCACCGAGACCCGTTTCCTGGTCGAGCCAACGGCGCGGAACACAGGTCCTGCCCTGGCCTGGGCGGCGTTCGAGATAGAGAAGCTCAGTCCGGGCGCCCTGATGATTTCTCTCCATGCCGATCACCTCATACAGCCCATCGACGAATTGGCGCACACGATCGACCGCGCTCTTCCCGCGGCCCAACGAGGGTCCCTCGTGTGCCTTGGAGCCCAGCCCGATCGGCCGGAAACGGGGTACGGCTACGTGGAGGTCGGGGACTCGACGGGAGACAGGTTGTGGCGGGCCAGCCGGTTCGTCGAGAAACCCAATTTCGCCACCGCGGAGTCCTATCTGAGTGCCGGAGGGTTCTTGTGGAACACGGGGATCTTCGTGTGGAGGGCGGCCGATCTTCTGGCCGCCGTGCATGATCTCGCCCCGGAGATCGCCGATGCCATGCCTCTCCTGGAGAGCGATGGCCCCCGCGCATTCTTCGCAGCGGTCGATCCCATCAGCATCGACGTGGCCGTCATGGAACGTGCCGCGGCCGTCGAGGTGGCTCTCGCGAGTTTCGCATGGGACGACGTGGGCTCCTGGAACGCCCTGGCCCGCACACGTGCCGCTGATCACCAGGGGAACGTTCTGTTAGGATCCGCGCAAGCTGTGGATGCTTGCCGAAACGTGGTGTGGAGTGAGGAGGGAACGATCGTCCTGTACGATGTCGACGATCTGGTCGTGGTGCAGTCGGGCGACGTGACGATGGTCACGCGGCGGTCGGCGGCCGCGGATTTGAAGAAGCTCGTACGTCACCTGCGTGCAGGAGATCGGTGAGATGAAGCTTTACCTGTTCGATGATCGGGTCGCCGACGGCTGGCACCCGTATTCGCTC
>JABDQB010000289.1 GCA_013042495.1 Gemmatimonadota bacterium | reverse complement strand
GTTCAAACTCCTCGCCCAGCTTCTCGCGAAGCCGAAGCGCAACCTCCTGCGCAAGCTCATCCTGGAGATCGAACAACTCGGCCCGTGGCCGCTCCAACTCCACATCACCGTACTGATCGCCGGTCGCTGCGTTGACGAGGGCGACGTTCATCCGCACCCGGTCGGTCGACGCCACCACCCGTCCCTCGACGACGGTTCCGACCTGGAGGACGCGTCCGACGCTGTCGGGAGACACGGCGGCGTCCCGGAACGGAGCCACGCCGTTACGCGAAATCACGTGGAGCGCGTCGACGGAGCTTAGCTCGTCGATCAAGGTCTCGGTGACTCCCGCCGCGAGAAACTGCACATCATCGTCTCCCCGGCCCTCGAAGTAGAGGACCGCGATGCGGCGCGGGTCCTCCGTTGGCGGCAGATCGATTGCCGCCAATGAAGGTCCCGTGGACTCCGTGGACGTGGTGCCCCAAACCCACGCACTCACACCGATCGTGCCCGCGAGGAGCGCTGCAAGCAGGGAGAGTTCGAGGGCCCGAAACTTCTGGCTACCCACAGCCCCGTGGAACCAGGACAGAATGATCGCGGCAGGGGCCCCACAGATGAAGATGGCCAGCGCCGTGGGATACAGGGGATCGGGCGCGACACCCCGATCGACGAGTTGGTCGACCAATTGCAGGAGCACCCAGCCGCCGGCCGCATACGCCGCCATGAACTGCGGGAGACGTCTTTCCTTCAGCGTCGAGAAGAAGGACACGCCTTCAACTACCTCCTGGACTCCGGCGAGTGAATCGCGCGTAAATGCGGGAACACAACTGGGAAAAGGTGAGACTGTCTCAGGAGTGGTGCAAGCGAAGGCGCACGGCCGAGAACCGAGCCAGGCCTACAAGGGCAGCCAGTAACTCAGCTTGATCGCCAGGATGTTCTGGCCCGCGGCACCCAGCGAACTGAACATGTCGCTCACGTTCACCGGGCTCCCGATGTTGGCGTAGTCGGACAGATTGCGCTGCCACACCACGAACAGCGTGCTGCCGGGACGGAGCTCCCACCGCATGACCAGGTTCGAGCGGAAGGAGATGGTGTTGAAGTCGAAGTCGTCCAGGGTGAACGTCTCGTCTCCGTCCGTCACCTCGTAGATCCGCGTCGAGTTTCCCTCCTCGTCCTCTTCGACGATCTCATCGATCGTGGTTCCGTCGGTGCCATACTCGCGGAGATCGAAGCTCCGCGCCTCGGGAAGCTCACCGAACCGCGAGAACTTGCCGCTCGCGGCGAACGGCTCGGCGTAGAACTCCAGGTTGAGGTCGGGCGTGAACGAGTAATTCGCGCGCAGCTGCATCGATACGGTCTTCTGATCGACGGTAGAGAAGATGTATCGCTCGCCGTAGGTCCGGTCGGTGTCCCGATCGAGAACCGTGTAGTACTGGCGCCGGTTGGTCATCCACGAGACGCCGGGAGCGACCCGGAACGCGAACCGGTCGCTGGGCTCGAATCCGATTCCGAAGTCGAGAAACCAGTCATTGCCCTGGTTCAGATTGCCCCACATGAAACTCACGTCCCACCTGGTGCTCGACGTGAAGTTGTTGGCGAGTCGGGCGTTGATGCTTCCCCACGCCGGTTGGCCCATCAGCGGTCCGCCGCGTGTGAGGCGGTCGTTCTGCACCGGGGCGTTGTAGGCGAACCGGAGGTTGGTTCTCCAGTAGTTCCAAAGCTGCGAGCCCGCGAACAGGTTGAAGCGGGCCTGCTTGTGAACGCCGCCGAAGTTGAAGCCGTTCATGGTATTCGCGGTGAGCGAGTAGCTCCGGAATACCCTGCCAGGCACCGTCTCCCGGTACGTGACGTTTCCCCAGGTCGCGATGTCGTCCGCCTGCCGGATGACGCCCACATCGTTCAGCTCGAAGTTCGGCGAGTCTCCCCAGACCCCAGCCTCCCAGAGCCAGTGCTCGCCCTCGATCTTCCGTGCCTGGACAGACGCGGAGGTTCCGAAAAGAGAGGTACGTTCGGGGTCGAACGTCACGTGGTCCTGATCCGGACGCTGGAAGTAATGCGCGCTCGCCGTCTGCACGTTGGCGATCGCGGACGAGTCCCCGCCCACGTAGCTGAGGCCGATATGGCCGCTGATCTCGTAGCGGTTTCCACCCAGCTTGACGAGAAAATCACCACCACCTGTGAATGCCTGCTCGTTCATCTCGTAGCGAAGGATTTCGGTGTCGTTTCCGAAGTGCCGCTTCACTCCCGTGGCCGTGAGGCCGATCGTCGAACCGGACTCCCCGACCTCCTGCTGGAGCCGAAGTACTCCCCAGCCGACCATCGGCTCGACGCCCACGTCTTCGAACCGATCGAGGCCGCTGTCGTACGTGCGCGCGTGCTCCGCCGACGTCAGCGCCCCGAGGACGCCGACGGACAGTCCGCTGGCCAGGCGGCCGGTGACTTTGGTCGCACCGACGATCGTCGTTGCGTCTGGCCGGTCCACGAACTCGGCGTCTGGCCATCCGTGCGGTGACGCGCCGATACGGCGTGAATAGTAAAACTGCGGACCCATACGACCTCCGTTTTCGCCGCCCCCACCCAGCATCTGGGCGCCCTCCACGAAGAAGGGCCGCCGTTCGTCAAACGTGACTTCGAACGCCGACAGATTGACCACCGCCGGGTCGGCTTCCACCTGGCCGAAGTCCGGGTTCACGGTCGCGTCGAGGGTGAGGCTCGAGCCGAGCCCCATCTTGAAGTCGGCGCCGATCCGGCCATCAAACTGCGTTTGCCCGGCGAACGGGTCGTCGTCATCCACGAGCTCCCGGCTCGACACCCGCGTGTCCGATGCGACGTAGGGCATGAGCTCCATGCGGCGGCTAGACTCGACGTCCTCGATGCCCGTCAGGTCTCCGAAGCGCGAGGCCCAACCGGCCTCATCCCGCGGGATCGAGACCCAGTACAGGTCTTCGTTCTTGCTCGGGATCCAGCGGTTGACATTGAATCCCCATTGGCCCGTCTCGTTGAACCGGAGCTGGGAAAACGGGATGCGCATCTCCGCGGTCCACCCCAGCGAGTCCTGCTGGACCCGGGCTTCCCAGACGGGATTGTAGGTGAAGTCCCGCCGGTGTTCGGTGTCGGCTGGATTGTACCAGTCGATCCGTACGCCGGCCGCCGTAATGGCAAAACTGTAGGAGGTACGGCGATCGAGATACGTGTCCAGCGATACGGCCAGAGTCTCGACGTTTCCCATCTCGTCTCGCCGCGTCATCACCCGCGCGATGTTCGACGGGTCTTGATGCAACATCCGGGCGCCGACGTACAGGGCCCCGCCGTCGTACACGAAAGCGATTTCGGTGCGCTCGGTCGGGGCTGCCCCCTGCTCGGGTTCCTTCTGCAGGAAGTCGGCGAAGAAGTGGGCCTCGCGCCAGGCCGCGTCATCGAGCCGGCCGTCGACGGTGATGAGATCGGAGTCGATGCTGACGGCGATCGCCTGCTTGGGAGGACTGCCGGCACGCGAGGTGTCGCCGGTGTTTGAGGTCGTTTGCCCGAGAGCTCCGCTGGCGGCCATGAGCGTCAAACCGGTGCAAACCCCGATCCGCAGCACCACCCGACCCGTCATCCCTATCATCCGTCCGACACTCCCTGCCGCCCTGCGGCCTGGTCCAATTGCTCCGGGGGGGGCTTTGCCTCTCAATACTGGTAGACACCGCCAGTTGGCAAAGTGTTGCGAAGGATTCAGGCCGCGGCGGCGTCCTCCACCGATTCCAGCTGCACCTGCCGGGGTTCCCAGTTTCCGATCATCTGCGCGAAGGCCGACACGAACTGCGGATCGACGTGGGTACCGGCCTTTTCCTCCAGGAACTTCAGCGTTCGGTCTGCCGGCCACGGGGGTCTGAACGGTCGGCGGGTGCGCAGCGCGTCGTATATATCGCACACCTGGACGAGTCGGCTGGCCTCGTGCGTCTGCCGCTCGTACCTGACCTTCGGGTATCCCTCACCGTCGAATCTGCGGTGGTGTTCGTAGGCGACGGTTGCTGGAAGCTCCATGCCGGGTCCCGATGCGAGGAGTATCTTCGCCCCCTCGACGGTATGCTGCTGGATCATGTCCCACTCCGACTCCGTCAACTTCCCCTGCTTGTTCAGCACTTCCGGCGGGATTCGGATCTTACCCACGTCGTGCAGAAGCGCCGCTTCGCCGATTGCGCGCACATCGGTCGAGCAGTAGCCCAAATGCTCGGCCAGGGCCATCGAAAGGCAGGACACGTTGATCGAGTGCGTGGTCGTGTACTGGTCGACCGACTTGAGCTGGACGAGGGGCACTACGATGTCGCGCTCCGAGTGCATGGCGACCGCCAGCAGGTTCACGACGGTGGCCGCTTCGCTGGACGGGACGATGCCGCGCTCCGCGACTTCCGAATTCAACCACTCGACGGCTTCCGCCTCGGTTTCGAGATCGAACGCCAGCGGGGCCGCGAGTGAGAGATCCCCAGGATCGCTCTCCGCGATGTCCAGCTCGCCGAACTGAACGCCACTCTGCCCGTGCACCTCGCGGACCGACGCCGCTTCGTCGCGAAGCAGCAGCCGGGCCAGGACCTCGTCGACGAAACCCTCGAGGTCCTCCCGCGTCGTACCCGGGGTGATGTCCAGGCGCTCGACACCCCCTTCCGGCAGTCGAAGCGACCACTCCCAGCTTCGCAGCTCGCCGAGCCTCTCTCCCTCGTACTCCACCTCTCCGTCCCGGAACAGGAACGTGGGAAAGGCGTTCAGGCGCAGGAGTGCCGTAAGGGCGGACATGAGATCATCTGTGAGCACGGCCTTCTCAGCGGTCGACGGCTCGCCCTTCGCACAGCTGTCGAGTAACCGGCCGAGACGGACCAGGAAGAACTCGGGATGCAACAAATCGTGGTTCATGACGCGGCATCCACAATGGAAGGTCTTCGGGAAGTGCGCGCTGCCTCCAGTATGTCCCGGGCCCTGGGTTCGTGAGGCCACGTCCGTGCCAACCCGCGCAGGGCGGCGAGGACCTCGGGACCCTCATCGGAGAACTGCTGTCGCAGGCCCTTTCGGCGGGGAGTCGCGACTTCGAGAAGCGCGTCCAGCGCTTCCTCCGAGTCCATGTCGGCAAGGGCACGGATGCAGTGGGTCCGGAATTCGGCAAACTCGCCATCCGTTGACACCGCGATGCCGGCCAGCCTCCGCTCTGCCCCGGCCGGACATCCGCGTTCCGCCTCCGAGATCCCCATGGCTACGATCCGACTGTTGTCATCTTCCAGGGCGCGCAGGATCGCCTGGTCTCGCTTGGCCGGCATTCGGAGGCACAGTCGAACGGCTTCCAGTCGAACCTGGGGATTGTCGTGGCCCGTGAGCGGCCAAGGGTCGAACGAATCCGGCCACGCCTCGAGCATGGCCAGCAGGGACAGCACGTTTCGCAGCACGTACCAGGGGGTGCTGTCAGGCTGACCGAGGCAACGAACTGCCGGCTCGCTCACCCCGGGGCCCAGGATCAGGATGAGATCGAAGAGACGCCGGCGGGCCGAGCGCGTGTCTGCGGCCGCCAGCCGGTCCAGAAGCGGCCCGGCGGCCTCGAGCCCCGCCCGCGGAAGGATGAGTTCGATCACGTCCCAATCGGGCTCGTCCTCCTCGATGAGCCGGTGCAGGACGGGGCGCTCCACCAGGCGGCCCCAGATCTCGTCCGTGAGATCTCCCTCCGGGGCGCCCTGGAGAAGATCGACCAGGATCGGTATCCGACGGCTACCGATCATCTCGTCGACGGCCCGCCGCAGAATGGCGCCGCCCACCTGGACCTCGATCGCCGTCTGGACGATACGCTGGGGCTTTACAACCGATCGCACGGTTTCCGACTGGTCCTCGCCGCGTGAAGCCGACGCCATGCGCCCGAGCGCGTCGTCGTAGTCTTCGGGGTTCGGATTGTCGAGCTTCCATCCGCTGAGCAGCGCTTTCACCTGCTCGCGAATCGCCGCCTCGCTGCGATGCCCTGTGGGACTGCCTTCGCCGCCCGCCGTATGGCGGACGAGTTTGGACAGCAGCCTGAGCATCCAGCGGGAGATGTCGCTTCCCTCCTGCGCGGCGGCAGCCTCAACCAGCGCGAACACGACATCCACATCCAGGGCGGTCGCCGCGTTGCCCATGAACTCACGCTGCAGTGCGGTGTCTCCGCTCATCGCGAGAAGCGCCTGCATGGTTCGTTGATCGAGGCGGCGGAATACCTCTGAAAACCGGCGGCGCAGATCAGGAGCCTCGAGTGGACCCGCCTCCCCGAGGCTTGCGCTGAGCTCGAGGATATGGCGGGTGATCCGGCGGTCGAACGCCGGGTTACCCGAGCGGACAACCAGCGCCTCCGCAACCGAA
>JABDQB010000281.1 GCA_013042495.1 Gemmatimonadota bacterium | reverse complement strand
GCCCGAAGCACCGCCGGTAGTCTCCCGCTAGCGATTGCCCAACCCTTGGGTGACGGACGGCGTTTCCGGTACCCCCGATCGGTCCGGCTCAGGCGCGGGCCCGATATCCGAGCCCTCCTTCGAGAGGGCTCGCGGCGTCGGTGTGGACCGCTCGAGGTCTATCGATGCGACTCGCCGACCCGGTCACCCCGCGCCGGAATCATCGTACCCCGATTCGGACACACGATCGTCCAGCGCAACCGGCTGAAGCGACGGCTGCGCGAGTTCGTGCGCACGGGTTGGCTGCCCATCGCGTGGGGTCAGAACCCGGTGCAGGAGATCCTGGTGCGAGCAAGGCCGGCGGCGTACTCAACGGAGTTGGGCACGCTGCGCGAGGCGCTCGACAGTTGCCTGGGGATCACCCGATGAAACGCTTCCTCGTCTTCTGGATCCGGGCCTACCAGGCGGGGCTGTCTCCGATACTGCCAGCGAGTTGCCGCTACACGCCGAGCTGTTCGGAGTATGCCCGGCAGGCTATCGAGCTGCACGGGGCGGCGCGTGGGGGGTGGCTGGCCGTGCGGCGCGTGGGTCGTTGCCACCCGTTTGGTGGCCGCGGCTACGACCCAGTGCCCGACACCGAACCGGGCACCGAGTGGACGAGGGACGAATCCATACCGGGTAGAGGATAGATGGAGAAGCGAGTCGTACTGGCCGTTGTGCTCACGATCGGTGTGATCTTCCTGAGCAACATCCTGTTTCCGGCGCCGGAACGGCCGCCGGGCCGGGTGGCAGCGGACTCGGCATTGGTAGATCAGGGTGCCGCCCGATCGGAGTCCGAGGCGGGCGCCGTTGAGGGTGATGCAGCCGAGGCCGTAGACGAAGAGCCGGCGTTTCCGGACGCGGAGGTCGAAGGGGACGTCGACGTGGCTCCCGAGTCTGCGGGCCTGTCCGAAGAGCCGGCCGATACCGTCACCGTAACGACGGACCTCGTGACACTTCGGTTTTCGACGCGCGGCGCAGGCCTGATATCCGCCAAGCTCCTGGATTACGAGTCGTATACAACCAACGGCACGGCGCAACATCCGGCCGAGCTGGTACGCGACGGAGACCGGGTGTTCGGGTATCGGGTCGTCGTTGGAGGTGACACGGTACGGCTGGACGAACAGGCCTTCACCGTCGATCGGCCGGACCTCGCGCTCACAGAGAGCCACCCCCGCGACTCACTGGTCTTCCGGTATCCGTTCCCCTCCGGATCAGCCGAGTTCGTCGTCACGTATCGGTTCGAGCTGAACAGCTACCTGGTCGATGTTGCCGGCAGGGTGGAAGGGATCGGTGACCGTGGCTACTCGATTCTCACGTCTCTCGGTCGTGGCCTGAAGACCAACGAAAAGAACCCGCAGGATGACTATCGTCAGTTGGGCTACGTCGTGCGGAACCAGCGTGGCGGAATCGAATCCAAGAACCTCGACAAGGTCGACGTGGGGACGCTCCAGGTAGCCGAAGGAGGTCCGTTCGACTGGGTCGCCGTAAAGAACAAGTATTTCGTAATCGCGCTGGTGTCGCGCGCCGAGGGTCCGCAGTTCGGCGGGATGCTCGTGATGGGAGAACCGGCCGAGCATACCGCGCAAATGGTGGTCTCGTTGCCCGCGCCGGCCGGGACCGGTTTCGGGTTCCAGGCCTACCTGGGTCCACAGGAATACAGCCGCCTCGAAGCGGTGGGTCGATCCCGCGACCTGGAGCACGTGAACCCATACGGCTGGCGCTGGATGCGTCCGATCATCCGACCTCTCGTCGGAATCGTCATGGTGATCCTCCAGTGGATGCACAATTTCCTGGGGCTCGCGTACGGTTGGGTATTGATCCTGTTCGGCGTCGCGATGCGCGTCGTCCTGTTTCCCCTGTATCAGAAGTCGATGCGGGCGCAGCTGGCGCAGATGCAGGTGCAACCGCTGATGAAGGAGTTGCAGGCCAAGTACAAGGACGAACCACAGAAGCTCCAGTCCGAGATGATGAAGCTGTACAAGGAACACAACGTGAACCCGCTGGCGGGGTGTCTGCCGATGCTCGTGCCGATGCCGATCCTGTTCGCCCTGTTTTACGTCTTCCAGAGCACGATCGAATTCAGGGGCGTTCCGTTCCTGTGGCTTCCGGACCTGTCGCTCAAGGATCCGTTCTACATCATCCCGCTTCTGATGGGAGCCTCGATGTTCCTGCTGTCCTGGATCGGGCAGCGCGGAATGGAGGCGAACGCCCAGATGAAGATGATGACCTACATGATGCCGGTGGTATTCACGGTGATGTTCGCGAACTTCCCGTCGGGGCTCAATCTCTACTACGCCACGAGCAACCTCGCCTCGCTTCCGCAGCAGTTGTATCTGTCGAAGGAGCGGAAGGCCGCCAAGAAGAAGGCCGACCAGCACAAAGCGAGGGCCGAGAAAGATGCTGGAGGGGGCGGCTAGCGAGCGCTGGCAGCACGCCAGATCCGTTGACGAGTACCTCGTAAGCGCCGACATGATAGATCAGTCCACGATAGCGGCCATCTCGACGGCCCCGGGCCGCGCAGCCCTGGCAGTGGTGCGGCTCAGCGGTCCAGAAGCACATCTCATCGCATCCCGGCTCCATCTTCCAGATGCGGATCCACGGGTGTCGCGACATGCCACCCTACGGCATCCGAAGACTCGGGAAGCCGTGGACGATGTTGTCGCGGTGCGCTTTGCGGGTCCGGCGTCCTACACCGGCGAAGACATGCTGGAAGTAAGTTGTCACGGCGGCGCGCTGGCTCCTCAGTTGGTCCTGGAGGCCGCCTGCGCCGCGGGGGCGCGCGTAGCCAATCCCGGCGAGTTTACGCGCAGGGCCTTCCTGAACGGCAAACTCGACCTGATGCAGGCCGAGGCCGTCGTGGACCTGATCGAAGCGCGGTCGCCAGCGATGCACACGGCGGCCCTGTTTCAGCTCGACAGGGGCCTGTCGCTCCGAATTGAAGAGTTGCGCGAAGAGCTTCTCGGCCTCCAGGGCCTTCTCGCGTACGACATCGATTTCCCGGACGAGGATGAGGGTCCTGTACCCGCAGCCCGGATCGAAGAAGCGGCCGCCGGATTGGTGCACCGGCTGAGCCGAATGCTGGACCTTGCCCCCGAGGGCGAACTGCTCCGTGACGGTGCTTTGACGGTGATCGCCGGGCGTCCCAATGCGGGTAAGTCCAGTATTTTCAATGCTTTACTGGGCATCGAGCGCGCCATCGTCACCGAAGAGCCAGGAACGACGCGTGACGCGATCGAGGCCCTGGTCAGCCTGGGCGGTTACCCGTTTCGGTTCGTCGATACGGCAGGGCTCAGGGAGAACGCGGGGCGTATCGAGGAGCTGGGAATAGAGATGGCGCGTGGCTACGCGCAGCGCGCTGATCTGGTACTGCTGTGCGTTGAAGCGGATCGGATGCCCGGGCCGGACGAGGACAATTTCCTGCGGGAGCTGACCGCAGCGGGTGTGTCTCGAGTCGTGGTGCTGAGGACCAAGAGCGACGAACGACGGGGAAGGCCCGCAGGAAGCGTCAGCGATTCAGCGCCGGAAGTGCCGGTGTCCGCCGTAACCGGTCAGGGGCTGCCGGAACTGCGCACGGTGCTGCTGGAGCTGGTGTACTCGGGCATCAGAGGCAAACAGGAAACACCCCTGGTCACGAGGGCGCGACACATCGATTGCCTGGAACGAGCCCGAGCGGACGTGACCGCGTTTCAGGAAGCGCGAACCGGAGGACTGCCCGCCGAGATCGCCGGCACGCACATACAGGATGCGACGCACGTGTTGGAAGATCTCCTCGGAGTTGTAACCTCCGAGGATGTTCTGGACCGGGTCTTCGGTTCATTCTGCGTGGGAAAGTAGAATTCGCGCTCAGGCGGCCCGCTGACACCTCGGGCACAGATACGTGCGCTTCCCAACCAGACTCAACGACTCCAGCTCCGTCATGCAGCGTGGGCATGTATGTCCCGGCCGCCGGCGGTTGATCAACCAACCCGGATCGGCATGTGCCGCCTGCCAGTGCAGGGTCGCCCGCCGCAGGACGCGCCGCAGGTACTTGTGAACGAGGCTCAGCTGCTCATCCGTCAGGTCGGCTACCTTGCAGTCAGGGCGGATGCTCGCCTGGAAGCAAATCTCATCCGCATACTCGTTTCCGATGCCAGCCACGACTTCCTCGTTCATGAGGAGTCCCTTCAGCGAACTGCGGCCGCGGCTTCCCGCTAATTGAATGAAGCGAGGGGCCGTGAGCTCTTCGCTCAACGGATCAAGGCCTAGATTATCCAGGACACCCAGTCCGCTAAAATCATTTCCTTCAATGAGATACACGTCACCTGCGGTTCCGCTGGATGCGAACCTGAGCTCCCGCCCGGCGGCGAACTGGAGGCGAATCTTGCTGGTATCCCGTGGTGGTGCGGTCTGTGACTCGAGGTAGACCTCGCCGTCGGTCCCCATGTCGAAGACGAGACTCACCTCCGACCGAAAGCGCAGGACGACGTACTTCCCGTGACGCTCCACCGTGTCGATGGCGTGTCCCTGGATGTGCTCCGCGGCTCGGCCGCCATCGAGGTCGACGGTTTCCTTATCGTCGATCAGCACTACGGACACGGTCTTGCCGGTTGCGTATCCGGCGAAGGCGTCGATCATACGCTCGACGTCTGGTAGCTCTATCATGTTTCGCAAATTCCTCGCGCAGGTGAAAGGGTGCTACGGGGATACACCGGGGAAACTCGAAAGTGCCATCAGCCAATCACGCGAAAGTCCTGCGGCAGTTCACCCTCTGAGGCTACGGTTCGAAACCGCGTTACCAGAGCGCCAGTCGGCCCCTGCCGGACGGCGGCCAGGAAGTCGGTGACCGCTGCGCCCGGGCCCTCGACGTGAATCTCGACCGTGCCATCCGGAAGGTTGCGCACGGTTCCGTGCAGACCGAGCGCGCTGGCTTGACGCCTTGTCCACCAGCGGAAACCGACTCCCTGCACACGTCCCGCGAAGATGACGCCGAGGCGCGAATCGGAGATGTTTGGCGGCATCGACTGAATGTTCCTAGTTTGGCCCGTTTGCCGTGGGTATGGTCTATCGGGAGCGCACGGCGCGGTCTGGGTCGCGGCGCGAGCGGGCTTTGAGGAGGACAATGTACTACGACGTGATCGTCATTGGCGGAGGGCACGCTGGAGCGGAGGCCGCCAACGCCGCCGCGAGGCTGGGTGCGCGTACGCTGCTCGTGACATCGTTTCTGGCCCGGGTGGGGCAGATGTCGTGCAATCCCGCGATCGGGGGCGTAGCCAAGGGGACGGTGGCGCGCGAGGTCGATGCGCTGGGTGGACTCATGGGCCTTGCGGCGGACCGCACCACGATCCACTTCCGGATGCTCAACCAGAGCAAAGGGCCAGCGGTGTGGGCTCCGCGGGCGCAATGCGACCGCGGTGGATACTCGCGGGAGATTCGCAGGCTGTTGGAAGAACAAAGGGGTCTGGACCTCTACCAGGGAACGGTCGCGTCGCTGAAGATCGACGGGGGCCGTGTGGCGGGAGTATGCTGCGCGGATGGCAGCGAGTTTTCGTCCCGCGGTGTCGTCCTGACGGCCGGGACGTTTCTACGCGGCAGTATACGGATAGGGGTGGAAAAGGAGCTCGGAGCCGGGAGAGCGGGCGACGCACCCGCAGTCGACTTGGCGGATCAACTGAATGATCTGGGCCTGAAGGCGAGGCGTTTCAAGACGGGGACTCCGCCCCGCGTGGACGGGAGAACCGTGGACTTCACGCGGCTCGAGCGCCAGGATGGATTGGACGAGGGGTATCAGTTCTCGCATTGGGAGGCCGCGGCAGGCCTCCCGAGGCAACCGTGCTGGATTTCGAGGGCCGGGGGTGAGGTCAAGCAGATCGTCGAGGAAAACCTCGGTCGATTGGCTCTCTACGGG
>JABDQB010000278.1 GCA_013042495.1 Gemmatimonadota bacterium | reverse complement strand
TGTGCTACTGGCCGATCGGTTGAAGCTGCTGATCGAACACGCTGAACTCAGGACGACGATGGGACGGGCCGCCCGAAGCCATTACGAGGCGCATTTCACGTTCGAACGGTTGGTCGGCGAGGCGCTGGCCCTGTACGAGTCAGTCTTGAGGTAGAGCCGCGACCCGAAGGGGCGGCACCAGAACCGGAGAGTGGAGCTAGTGGTGCGTCAACCCTCGCGGCTGGCTGGAATCACGAGCCGCCACCGGTGTCCGGGAGGCGCCGGTAAGACGGGGCTTCCGGGTCACGCACGCCGCAATTCGCCTCGAATTCGAGGGTGCCTCCGCCCTCCGGCCGCTCGCCGGCCGTCCACCGGTCATACGTCATCGCCACCGGAGCGTTGTCCTCGAGGAAGCTGGCCGGGACCACATCCAGTGTGAGCGACAGCACGCCACCGGTTGACACAGGGCGAGCAATCCAGACGACTCCGAGCGTTGAGGAGATCTGCACTTCGTCCGTATCCTTCCACGGCCGGAGCCGGAGATTCACCATGTTGGATCGGCCGCCGGTAGCCTGGCGAGTGATACGGTTCGCTTCCGTAAAGAAGCCGAGTTCCGGCTGGGACGCGCTCTCGCACAGGATCCTGATCGTGTACTCACCGTCGCCACCCTCCGTCCGCACCACGGCCGAACCCTCGTGCAGCGTGCGCTGAGGTGCGTCCTGTGCAATGCCTCTTCCGGGCGGTAGAAGAACAGCGACAAGAAGAACTGCGAGCGCTCGAACGGTGCTCACCATGCTTACATCCCCTGGTGACTGGCCTTGAATCTTCCTTCGACGGTCACGATTCCTCCGCTCTCCGGATCGCGGCCCTCGTACCGAAAGGTCCCCTCCACCCAGCTCGAGGAAGAGGCGGTGATGACGACGGTGCCCTCGACCGATTGAAAGCCTTTCACCGTTGATCCCTGAAGGTCGGCGCTTCCGGTAGCCAGAAACCTGCCGTCGGGCGGCTCGGCGTTGTTCGCCATGAAGTCGTCGATCGCGAATTCGCCCGGAGGCGGAAGAGGCTCGCCCCGCATGGTCAACATCATTCCGTCTGCTCCCCCCGGGACCGTGAACTGGGCGTACCAGACGGCGTCTGGACTGCTTCCGAAGGACTTGGCGAACCCCGACAACTCGGCTGAAGCTCCGTCCGCGGTCACGGTCGCTTCGAAGCACCCGACAGGCGCCGGGTGGTCGCACTCCAGTGTCTGGCCGAGGGTGGTCCCGGTGGATGCGGTCAGCACCAAGCCCATCGTCGCGATCGTGCGCATCAGCAGGGATCGAACTGTCATAGTCGGGCTCCTTGTCTGGTATGGACCAGTCAAGCCACGCGTTGCGTGTGTGTCAAGGTGATCCGAATCCCGCGAGCGCGTCCGTCAGTTGAGTGACGGCGGTAGGCCTCAGGGAGAACTCCGGTTAACTTTGTCTGATGAACCAAAATCTGGAACAGGGGCCGTCCTCTCCCCAGCAGGACGACGAGATCACCTCTCTGCTCCAAGCATGCTCGAGCGGTGAGGCAGGTGCCTTTGATCGCCTGATACCCCTGGTGTACGACGATCTCCGAGCGATCGCTCATCGTCGCCGGCGTCTCGAGCGTGCGGATCACACTCTCGACACCACCGCCATAGTCAACGAAGCGTATATCAAGCTAGTCGATCAGTCCACGGCGACGTGGCGGGATCGGGCCCATTTCTTCGCTGTTGCAGCCAGGGTGATTCGTCACCTGCTGGTCGACTACGCACGGGAGCGGAAGGCCGCGAAGCGAGGTGGTGGCGCAATCCTGCTGCCGCTCGGGTCGATCGGCGGTCAACGCTGTGCGCTACGTCGGTCGGCGTTCGATGACGATGCCGGACTCTATCACGCGTAGCCCGACGTCGCGGAAGCCACGCACATTAAGCCGATTGCTGTGGGAAGCCGCGAGACCGACTCCGGCGGAGCGCAGACTACTCGAGTGAGGTGAGAAAGTCCTCGACGGCTTCCTCGACGGCGGCGCGGCTCAGATTCGGATACCGGGCATACGCCGAATCGGGAACGTTCTTCACCAGCAAGAGGAATCGTTGGGGATCCACCATCCGGCTGGTCACGAAGCTCTCGGCGTCCATTAGATCCATTCTGAAGCCACGGACGATCTTCGAGAGAAGCTGAGCGTACGGATCGTAGTGGAAGTACTCGATGTTGCCGAGGCGATCCACGAAGACGTGCCGATCGCCGCTGCCTTCGAGCGGCGGAACGAAGTGCTCGGGGCGCACCAGTTCGATGTTGAGGTCGAGACGCTTCTTGACCCCCTGGACATCGCGGAACACGGCCTCGTCGTCGGCATGCAGGTCGGCATCGATCGTCGCGATCCGCCATCCGGCCTGAACGGCGGTGCCCCCGCCGACGAAGTAGACCCGCAAAGACCTTTCCGGGGGCGCCGTGCGGGCCAGCTCCTGCATCAGCTCCCGCAGCGCCTCGCGCGTCAGCTCGCGTCGCACGAGACCTGACCCGCGACTCGAACGAGGCGGCAGGCGTCGGCGAAAGAGACGAACCGCCGTAACCAGGCGTTGTACCGCGCGTGTGCCAGATCCCCCTCGGTCTTTGAAAGCAGCTCGTACAGGCGGCGCTCCGGATCGTCGAGAACGTTGTTCACTGGCACTCCTTCCCGCCGGAGCCGAGGAGCGGCCAGCGATACGGCCAGGCTCTCGGGGGTCGTCCGCCCGTGCGCAAGGTCCGCCAATCCCGCGTCGACTTCTTCGCCGCCCGGAAGACCCAATTCTCCGAAGCTGGGACCGCCGAAACGTGCGCGGATCCACCGGACGGCAGCGGCATGACGGGCGACTGCGGTGCGTTCCTTACCGGACATCCGCGCCGCACGCCGCAGCCCACCTTGGCTGCCATACGCCCGGAAGCGTTCTCGAACTTCAGCTGGAAGGTCCATGCCGACATAGTATGCTTAGGGGGTAAGCATGTCAAGCGTTCCCCGAGCTTCCGTCAGACCTGGCATCGCCGTATTCTCCGGCGATGCCCAAGCGCGACGACATCACCTCGATCCTCCTGATCGGCTCCGGTCCGATCATCATAGGCCAGGCCTGCGAGTTCGATTATTCGGGCACGCAGGCCTGTCGTGCGCTGCGTGAGGAGGGCTACCGGGTCATCCTGGTGAACTCCAACCCGGCCACCATCATGACGGACCCCGACGTCGCGGACGCCACGTACATCGAGCCCATCACGGCCGAGTGGGTGGAGCGGGTGATCGAGAAGGAAAAGCCCGACGCGCTCCTGCCCACCATGGGCGGACAGACGGCCCTGAATGTCGCGCTCGAGCTCCACGATACCGGTGTGCTGAAGAAACACGGGGTCGAACTCATCGGCGCGGACACCCGGGCCATCCGCATGGCCGAGGACCGGGAGGAATTCGCCGAGGCCATGGCGCGAATCGGCCTCAAGGTCCCGCACGGCGGCTTCGCGCACTCGCTGGACGAGGCGCTGGCGATCGTAGAGGACACCGGTTTCCCGGCTATCATCAGGGCCTCCTTCACACTGGGC
>JABDQB010000163.1 GCA_013042495.1 Gemmatimonadota bacterium | reverse complement strand
GGTCCACCTCGACGGCTACAACTTGATCCCCGCGCTGAGCGGTGAGGGTGAGTGGCCGCGCCACGAGTTCCTCTACTGGACTGACGACGGCAGCGTCGCCGCCCTCCGTTACAACAACTGGAAGATTACCTTCCTGCGCCAGGACCACGAGGGAATTGATGTCTGGACGCAGCCGTACACGGCGCTCCGTGCACCCATGCTCACCAATCTGCGCATGGATCCGTTCGAGAAGGCCGTTGATGAGAGCATCGGCTACCCGGAATTCTGGGTGAATCACATGTGGGTCTTCGCGCCCGCAGGCGCCTATGTCGGTCAGTGGCTGCAGAGCTTCCGCGACTTCCCACCGCGGCAGAAGCCCGGCAGCTTCAACCTGGACCGCGTGATGGAAGCCATCGAGAAAGGTGCGGGCGACAAGTAGAAACTTGCTGACGGACCGGTAGCAAAGGACTGACGGTCCTGAGACTGAAGAGGGGGCGGTCGCCGAGAGGTGGCCGCCCCTCTTCTTGTTGAGTCGGGTCACTGCGCGCACTACCTTCCCCAGTCCCAGCCAACGGTTTCACTCGTTTGGAGGTTTCCCGAATGTACCGACGTGTCTGCTCAACTGGCCTGCTGGCTGCGTTTCTGTTGCTGTCTGCCGGGGTTGCCCTGGCCCAGGATCCCGCCGGCCTCCCGGCTCCCCACGAGGAAGTCGAGAGTGCCTTCCCGGCCGTCGAGCACTTCTCCCCGTACGCGGCCCGCAACTTCCCGACCGAGGTGTACTGGGGCGACACCCACCTTCACACGGGGATGTCCATGGACGCGGGCGCGTTCGGTGCCCGACTGCTCCCGGAAGACGCGTACCGGTTCGCACGCGGCGAGGAGTTGACCTCATCTACGGGTCAGCTCGTGCGCCTGGACCGGCCGCTCGACTTCCTGGTCGTGGCAGATCACTCCGACAACATGGGCTTCTTCCCGAAGCTGTTCGACGGCGATCGCGACATGCTCGCTGATCCGACCGGCCGTCGGTGGTACGACATGGTCCAGGCCGGCGGGCAGGAGGGCGTCAAGGCGGCCGTCGAGGTCATTCAGGCGTTCTCGAACAACACGTTTCCCCCGGCCCTGGCTTCGGTTCCTGGCACGGCGGCGTACCGCGCGGCATGGGACGTCGCGATCGACGCGGCCGAGAAGTACAACGATCCCGGCAACTTCACGGCCTTCATCGGCTACGAATGGACTTCGAACACGGGCGGAGCCAACCTGCACCGGGTCGTGGTCCTGCGCGATGACGGATTCAAGGCGGGACTCGTCGAGCCTTACACCACACTCAAGCCTCTGGGCAGCGACAACCCGCGCGACCTGTGGAAGTGGCTCGAGATGTACGAGGATCGCACCGGTGGCCAGGCTCTGGCGATCGCGCACAACGGCAACCTGTCGAACGGGATCATGTTTCCGTGGATCGAGTCCTTCACCGGTCGGCCGATTGACCTCGAGTACGCCGAGACGCGCGCCCGCTGGGAGCCGCTGTACGAAGCGACGCAGATCAAGGGGGACGGCGAGGCGCACCCCTTCCTGTCGCCCACGGACGAGTTCGCGGACTACGAGACCTGGGACCAGGGCAATCTGGATCTGAGCGAGGTCAAAGAGCCCGAGATGCTGGTGTACGAGTATGCCCGCTCGGGGCTGCAGGTCGGCCTGCAGGCCGAGGCGGAGCTGGGCGTGAACCCGTACGCGTTCGGGATGATCGGATCCACCGACAGCCACACCGGTCTCGCGACGGCCGGCGAGGACAACTTCTTCGGCAAGCACTCGGGCACCGAGCCGAGCGCGGAGCGCTACCTGCACCCGATGGCGAAGATGGGTGACGCCGAGTACACGAGCTGGTCCATGGCCGCCTCGGGATACGCGGCCGTGTGGGCCACCGAGAACACGCGCCGGGCCATCTTCGATGCCATGATGCGCAAGGAGACCTACGCCACGACCGGACCGCGCATGACGGTGCGGTTCTTCGGAGGCTTCGACTTCACCGCTGCCGACGCCGAGACGCGGCTGCCGGCGAACGTCGGTTACCTGAAGGGTGCTCCGATGGGTGCTACGCTGCGAGCGGCGCCCGAGGGCAAGTCGATGACGTTCCTCCTCGCGGCTCTCAAGGACCCGCTGTCAGGCAACCTGGATCGGATCCAGATCGTGAAGGGGTGGTTGGACTCGGACGGTGAGCGGCAGGAGAGGATCTACAATGTAGCGTGGTCGGGCGAGAGAACGCCGGGGGCCGATGGACAGTTGCCGCCGGTGGGCAACACGGTGGACGTGGCAACGGCCACGTGGACCAACACGATCGGTGCCCCCGAGCTGATCGCCGTGTGGGAGGACCCGGACTTCGACGCCTCACAGCGGGCCGTCTACTACGCGCGGGTGCTCGAGATCCCGACTCCGCGGTGGACCGCGTACGAGCAGGTGCGCTACGGGATCACGATGCCGGATGAGGTGCCGATGATCACGCAGGAAAGAGCGTATACGTCACCGATCTGGTATACGCCCTGAAGTCCCACCTTCGAGCACCCGAGCCATCCGGGGGGCGGTCACCGAGAGGGAGGCCGCCCTCTTCTTCATCGACGGGACGGTGTCAGCGACCCCCTGTGTGGATTCCCACCTTCGGGCAGCAGTCCGCCAAGTCGCACTCACCACACCGCGGCTTCCTTGCAGTACATACGGATCGGCCGTGTCCTATGAGAAGCACGTGGAGCTCGTAACGCAGCTCAGGCGGGACGATCTCGTTCAGGATCTCGTGGGTGCGGACGGCGCTGGCGTTCTCGGGAACCAGGCCGAGGCGGAGCGCGATCCGGTGAACGTGGGTATCAACCGGGATCACGTCTCGCCCCAGCGCGAAGCAAAGCACACACGCCGCCGTCTTCACTCCCACGCCCTTGAAACCCGTCAGGTACTCCACGGCTTCAGAATCATCCAAGGTCTGGATCTGGTCGAGGGTCGGGCTGCCCTGTTCGTTCCGCAGGCGAGACAGCACGCCCAGGATCGTAGCTGACTTCTGCTTCGAGAGCCCGGCCGGGCGAATCGTCTCCTCGACCTCTCCGGGCGGGGCCGCGAGCGCTGCCTCCCAATCCGGGTACTTCGCCCGCAGCGCTTCCCAGCCGCGGTAGCAATTGGCGTCCGACGTGCTCTGGCTGAGGATCGTGAGGATCAGCTCATCGAGCGGGTCGCGGCGCACCTTCCGGCTTGCCGGCTGCGCCCTGGCAAGGCGAGCCACGATCTGACGGATGCGCTGTGCCTCGTTCTGTCGGCCTGCCGGGTCCGTCATTAGCTTGCGGCGTTCCTCGTCAGAGACGTCGAAGTCATCGGGCAATCAACGGCGATCAACGTACCGACACGTGAAGAAACGACAAAGATCCAGGGGTCAGGTCCTCGACCTGCAGGACTCCCGCCACACGGAGGCGTTCAATCCCCGCACGGCGGGGATCGACGACGCGTCTCCCCTTGAGATCGTCCGTTTTCTCAATGAAGAGGACCGCACCGTGGCGAGCGCCGTAGCCTCGCAGGAAAAGGCGATCGCGGCGGTGATCGCCGCCGTGGCCGAGCGGATGACGCGCGGCGGACGCCTGTTCTACGTGGGGGCCGGCACATCGGGGCGCCTGGGCGTACTCGATGCGTCGGAGTGTCCGCCCACGTTTGGAAGCGATCCCGAGACGGTGCAGGGGATCATGGCCGGGGGGCCCGAGGCCCTGATCCGGAGCCGCGAGGGCGTGGAGGACGACCGGGAGGGCGGTGCCGGAGCGATCGGTGAGGCCGGCGTCGGCCCGGCGGACTACGTCCTCGGGATTGCCTCATCCGGCACGACGCCGTTCGTACACGCGGCTTTGGAGGCCGCCCGTGAGGCCGGTGCGGGCAGCGGCCTGTTGTCCTGCACGCCGCCACCGGAAGACACGGCCCGTCGGGTGGATCACCTGATCACGCCGCACACCGGGGCCGAGGCGATCGCCGGCTCGACCCGACTCAAGGCGGGAACCGCGACGAAGCTGATCCTCAACACGATTTCAACCGGCGTGATGATTCGGCTCGGCAAGGTCTACGGAAACCTGATGGTCGATCTCCGGGCCGTCAGCCGGAAGCTCGTGGACCGGAGTCTCCGCATGGTCTCGGCCGTCACCGGTCTGGGGCGAGAAGAAGCGCGCCGAGTTCTCGTGGCCGCCGGCGGTTCCGTGAAGACGGCCATAGCCATGCACGAGACCCGCGTCGGACGATTCACGGCCGAGCGCAGGCTGGATGTATGCGACGGGTTTCTCGGGCGCATGGTGCACCGGTTTCCCCCCGGTTCGCCGGTGCGTGACTTCGCCGAGTTCCCCGACGGCAGAGCCGAGGACTGGGATCGGCTGGTCGAGCGCCTGGCCAGCGGGCCCGCCGGTGTGCGAGCCGCGGCGACCCGCGAGCCCGACGAGGACGCGGCGCCCACCGTCGGACGCACCCCCGCGGACATCGCCTGGCAGATCGACCACCTGGCTCGGTACGAGCGGGAGGCCATACGTCCCCGGGTGGAGACATGGCCCACCGCGAACGTACTCGAATTCGTGGACTGGGAAGACGATTCCGAACCGGGATCCGAGGATGAGAGCGCTAACATCGATCTGAGGGTCGAGGCCTTTCGTATCGAGCGGGCGGCGACGGTGAACGCGCTCCGCGCCGCCGGTCCGGCATTCCTCGATCGGCGCGGCAGGCAGGGCGACGAGGAGTTCTCGGCCTACCAGTTCCTGCGGGCTACCGCCCAGCACGACGACGCGCACGTGGCGCGCATTGGAGAGCGCCTGCACCGATCGCTCCTGGAGGAGGGAGAATGACGAGTCCGGCGGGAGATCTGTACATCGGGCTCATGTCGGGCACGTCGCTGGATGGAATCGACGTGGCCGTGGCCGAGTTCGGCGGAGAGGCTGAGTTGCCGGAGCCGGCGCGCCTGGTGGCCTTCGAGTCGTACACCTACGAGGCGTCGTTCCGGGACCGCATGCGGAAGATCCTCGAGGCCGGATCTCCGGCCGGCCTTTGCGATCTCAACTTCGACCTCGGCGAGCGTCTGGCCACGGCCGTGAGCGAAACTCTGATCTCCGCGGACCTCTCGGCCCGGGACGTGACCGCGATCGGGAGCCACGGCCAGACGGTCTGGCACACACCCGCCGTGGACGCCGCCCGCGGCGCCACCCTGCAGCTCGGCGAAGCGGCGGTGATCGCCGAGCGGACGGGCATCCCGGTCGTCGCGGACTTCAGGGTCCGGGACGTCGCGGCCGGGGGGCAGGGCGCGCCGCTCACTCCCTACTTCGATCGACTGCTGCTCGGTGCCTACGAGTCGCGCGCCATCGTCAACCTGGGCGGCATGGGAAACCTGACCGCCCTGCCCGAGGCCGGTTCGGAGGACGCCCCGCTGGCGTTCGATACGGGACCCGGGGTGGCCCTGATCGACGGCGCCGTTCATCACCTCACGGGAGGGCACCAGGCGTTCGACGCGGAGGGTCGTCTGGCGGCGGCCGGCCGCGTCCTGGAGCCGGACCTCGAGGCGTGGCTGACGGACCCGTTCTTCGACACCGTCCCGCCGCGGAGCACCGGACGGGAGCGGTTCGGGGGACCGGCTCTGGCCCGGTGGCTGGCGGGCACCGCCGGAGCCCGCGCCGAGGATCTGATCGCTACTCTGACCCAGGTCACCGCCGCTTCGGTGCGGCGGGCCTTCGAGTGGATTCCGTTCGACATCGGGGGCGTGTACCTGTGCGGAGGCGGCGCGCGGAATCCGGAGCTTGCGCGGCGC
>JABDQB010000269.1 GCA_013042495.1 Gemmatimonadota bacterium | reverse complement strand
CGTCGGACATGCGTGGAATCTCGCCCAACACGTCGCCCCAGCCCTTCAGGAGCTTGCCGTATGCGGCCATCGCCGCCCGCGGCTTGCCCAGCAACTCGTACACTCGACCCTTCAGATACAGGATGGTGTGGAACTCAACGGGATAGAGCCGGTCGGAATCCCTCACGTAGAGCCGGTCGGCCGCCTCGACGAGGTTCAGGGCGGTCTCGCCCCTGCCCAGGTCGAGCAGGGTCCACACCGAACGGTTGATCCGGGACACCCCGACCTCGGGATCGAGCAACGCGTCCACCCAGAGCGAACTCTCCCGGCCCGCAGCCTCCAGTTCCGGAAGCCCCTCGCGCTCCCCGACCGCGGCGGCTCGCCCGTAGGCGGCCCGCGCTTCGCCGAATCGACCTTCCCACGCCCACGCATCGCCGATCAGCAGGTGCGCCTCGGATTCGACCGTCGGCATCGATCCGGAAAGGAACGCCTCCATCTCGGCGCGGGCGCCCGCTGGATCGTTGGCCCGGAGGTACGTGCGAGCCAGCAGATCGAGCAACATCGTGTTGTCGGGCTCGATTCGCAGCGCCTGTCGGTAGGCATCGCGGGCCTCGTCGAACCTGGCCGCGCGCTCGAGCAACTGGCCCGAGCCCGTGTGCACCTTGCGCTCGTCCTTCTCGAGGCCCGAATAGCGCAGGATCAGGCTGTCGGCCGCCGCCGTGTCTCCCTGCACGATCGCGATCCGAGCGAGGCGACCCACTGCCTGCGCCTCGTCCGGCGCAATCTGGATGATCTCCTCCAGCGCCCGGCGGGCTTCGTCCTCCCGGCCAGGCATCATCTCCAACATGTCCACCAGATGATAGCGAACTTCCAGGCTGTCGCCATCGAGCTGGCTCCACGCGGTGCGCACACCGGCCTGATACTCACGGAACTTGTCCACGTCACCCGTGAGTTCCATCGGCGACTTCTCGGGGGCCGCCGCCATCTGGTATTCCACGCCTCGCGCGAGCGTGCTGGCGAGCCGTTCGGCGACCGTGTCGGCCAGGGCAAAGACATCCGAGCCGCGCGCTCGCTCAGCAGCGACGATCGTTCCGTCACTCAGGTCGATGAGCTGCGCGTCCAGCGCCAGATCGTCTGCCGTCCCGAGAATGGACCCGTGCACCATCGTTCGGGCCCCCGAGCGGGACGCGATTTCCATGGCGCGTTCCTGCGGAATTCGGTCCGTCTCCGCATGTCCTTCCTGCCTGAGAAGCTCGAACAGCCGCTGCGGGCTGACGACCCGCAGGGCGCCCGTTTGCGCGAGGTTCGTGGTGAGCATGTCCGACATGCCTGGCCCGAGCCAGTCGAGGCTGTCCACGCCCGTGCTGTTCACGAACGGAAGCACCGCCACCGATCTCTCGCCGAGGTCGATCGTTGCCGCCGGGATCGCGTCTGTGTCCACGCGAGCTGATTGAGCGCCTGGATTCTCGGCGGCCGTGCTCAGCCTGAAGGTCCCGATTGCCGCCAGCACGCAGAGCGTGAGAAGGAGTGAAGCCTCTGTCTTCTGTAGCTGCTGCTTTCCACTCTCGCCGTGATACCAGGCGATGATCAGAGCGGCGGGAAAGCCGAGCACGATGAGCAATACGGCCACGTCCAGCACCGTCCTGGACCAACCGTAGTTGTCCACGAAGAAGCCGATCGCTTCCATCGAGGCCCAGGCGCCACCCAGGTAGATGAAGGCGGTCCTGAATATGTGCCTGTCGCGCAGACGTTCGAACCAGTTCATCGGTACTCGGCGCTCGTGTGAATCGTCTCCCGGGTGTTAGAACCCGGGAGTGAACAAGCTATTCCATTGTTGGGTTGTGTGACCACCGCGGAGTCCCAACCCGTGCACCACCCTTTCCCTGTTTGACACGCGAAGTGCCCGATGGGATGACCGCCGGGCGTATAAGGCCGCTGTGAACGCTACCCAATATACATTCGTGGGGTCCATGCTTTGGAGGCGTGCTTGGCGTACACAGAACTGGAGTCGGCGGCGGCTTTCGCGCACGTGACTCCGGCGATCGCTGACACCAATCTGTGTACCGGCCGACGTGATGAAGTGCCTCGAGAAGGACCCCGACGACCGTTTCCTATAGACCGCGGAACTTGAAGACTCACTGGCGCGGTGCCCGACCCGACTTCCTGGACCCGCGTGCAAGCCGCGAAATGGTGGGAGTTGCACGACGATGATGAAATGGTGCGCGACTGCTGTTGCCCGCCGATCGAGGAAGTGAGTCCCGACCGCGTCGACTATTCGCAGTTAGCGTTGGCAGAGGAAGGGGCTGGGTAGCGAAGATGGCAGGGTGAGCGCAGAAGGGCCACCGGGTATTCCGGCGGCCCTTCGCGATCGCTGACTATCCCGCGCTTACCTGTGTCCCTACGGTACCGGACAGTAGACCTCATCGGGATCCCAGGCCTGCGTCTCAACGTTGTAGAATCGCAGCTGGGCGATCTTCAACCCACTGTTGTCGTAGTCCCACCAGTAGCTGGCGCCATCGTCCCCAAAGAGGGGCGAGACGGCCCAGCGGTCGCACGTCTGCGTGTCCGTGTCGAAATCGGCGCAGTAATCCACGTAAAGCAAGTCCTTGCTCTCATTTCGAAAGACTGACTTGCCTTTGCGGCGCTCGATGTCGATCTGACTTACTCCGCCGTCCACGTCGACCGCGCACCACGTCCCGTCGCTGTTCTCATAGCATGTCTGCATCTTCGCCTTTCCACCCGGCTTCCCAAGGGCCCGGACGAAGACGGAATACTCGGTGGTGCCGTCACAGTTCTCGTCTGGATTCGGGAGTTGGAAAGATGCCTCGCCGTCGGTGCCGTTCGCGTCCAGGACTTTGAAATCACCCTCGGCGAGCATGATCTTGGTATCCGAGCCCCATAGCTTGACGAAGATTCGACGCCCATTGTTGCCATTCATGTCGGCAGACTTGTCCTTGGACATACCGATCACATTGAGCGTGTAGTGTGCACCGCTGGGAGCCCCGTTGTTCTCAACCGGACTCTTCTTGGCAAACGTTGCCTGCGCCTCCGGCTCCGTCGGCTGCTCGTCGCAGGCCGTGGCCGAGAGTGCTACGGTTGCCGCCAGCAAGACGGCGAGTGACTTGAATCCCCTCATGAATCTTCCTCCTTCGATGGAATGCCACCGCCGCGATCGCTGTCGTGGCGGGCGGGACAATAACACCTGTAAACGCCGCCTAATCTGCAACTTACGGGCCGGGCGAGTGGGTTCCGGCCGGCGGCCTCAACTGCCTGTCCTGGAATTATTTAGTGCGACACTAACAGATCTGGGATCCGTACGACACTGTTGCGGAGATGCTACGATCTGTAGCGGACGAACATCTCTAGCGCACGTATGGTCGGCAAACCAGGGAGTGGAGAGGCCCAATGCCTCCCCACTCCGTTCTGCACGAACGGCACCATTCGGAAAGCGGACTAGAAGCCCCGCGTCCCGAGGGTAAAGGCGAGCTGGAGACCATGTGACCGGGACTTCAGTGTGACCGACTCCGCCAGAGGCCCAGCCGGCGTGAGGATCGGCCCCGACACCGAGTTCTCAAACCCGATCACGTACCCCGCGTCGATCCTGAACCGGCGGGTCGGCTGCCACCCGAGGCCGAACGACACGTGGCTCTTCACGATCGCCGGGGTGGTCAGAGCGACGGACACGAGTTCGTCCTTGACCGCGGAGTCACCCCGGTTGTATCCGACCCTCAGAGCGACCCTGTCACTGGCCGCGTACTCGGCGCCGATGTTGAACACGAATACGTTCTGCCAGCCGAAGCCGGCGAGCGCTCCGTCCGCGGCGAACGGCGAATCGCCTTCGAGAGCGAAGCCCGCCGCGTCCTCGTAGAACAGGTACCTGACATCCGCCGCCAGCAGCAGGGTCGGCAGCGGCGTCATCGAGAGACCGGCGGTCAGCATGGCGGGAGTTTCGAGGGTGAAGCTGACTTCCTGCGGGTCTCCGTACGATGAGGAAACCGGATCAGCGACGGTGGCAGGCAGGGAGTAGGTGCTCACTCCCGTCTTCGAGGCGTACGATGCCCCGATGGCCACGAAGTCGTTGATGTTCCAGAACAGTCCCGCCTGGAATCCCAGGCCGGGCTGGCTGTTCCCACCCAAGGCGTTCGGATAGGACGTGCCCGTAGGCGCGCCGACGAGCAGAGGGTCCTGGCTGAACGACGTGCAGTCAAACAGGAGCGAGCCGCCGAGCCAGATGGCATCCGTGACGGCGAACGCGACGCTCGGAGTGATTCGGATGGCGCTGTAATCCGAAGCGGCGACGAAAGGCGACCCGTTGGAGGAACCCGCGTAGCTCGCCTGGAATCCGCCCACCTGGTACGCCCCGAGGCCCAGAGAGACCCGGTCGCTGACGGG
>JABDQB010000268.1 GCA_013042495.1 Gemmatimonadota bacterium | reverse complement strand
GGGGGCTCTCGATGGCGGTCAGCCGCGCCAACGAGCTCGGCGTCAAGCGGGTGGCGATTCCGACTGCCGGCAACGCGGGTGGGGCCATGGCGGCCTATGCCGCTCGAGTCGGCATGGAGGCGTTCGTTTTCATGCCGGCCGACACGCCGATCGTGAACCAGTACGAAGCGGCGTATTACGGGGCCAGGGCCTTCCTCGTGGACGGCCTGATCACCGACTGCGGGGCCGTCGTACGCGAGGGAACGCCCCACATGGACTGGTTCGACGTGTCGACTTTGAAGGAACCCTACCGCATTGAAGGGAAGAAGACGATGGGGCTCGAACTGGCCGAGCAGTTCGAGTGGTCGCTGCCCGATGTGATCATGTACCCGACGGGCGGCGGGACGGGCCTGATCGGCATGTGGAAGGCGTTCGCCGAACTTGGAGAGCTCGGGTGGCTCGCGGACGAGCGTCTTCCCCGCATGGTGTCGTGTCAGGCCGACGGGTGCGCGCCCATCAGCACGGCCTGGCAGGAGGGCAAGCGATTCGCGGATCCCTTTCCTAACCCCGCGACCGCGGCCAGCGGCCTGCGCGTTCCGACGGCTGTAGGTGACTTCATGATCATCGATGCGGTGAACGAATCCGGCGGGCAGGCCCGCTCGTGTCCGGAGGATTCGCTGCTCGACTGGGCAAAACGAGGTGCGGAGCTGGAGGGGATCGCATTCGCTCCCGAGACCGGCGCCTGCCTGGGAGTTCTGGAGTCGCTCGTCGCCGAAGGGGCCATCGACCCGAACGAACGAGTGGTCGTGTTCAATACCGGTGCGGCGCAGAAGTACCTGGAGGTGATCGGTGACTCGCCGCTACCGCAACTGCCCGAAACCGTGGACTGGCGAGCACTGGCCGGGTAGCCCGGGCGGAGTGTTCCGACTCACCCCGCGGGCTTGATCAGCGGCCAGATCTGGACGTGCTCGACGTCCAGGTCGTCGCCGAACCGACCCAGCACGTAGTCGTCTCCGATCTCCAACGGGCGGAAGCGGTCCGGGAACGCCACGTCGCCGAGCCATGCTCCAGCGGCGCTGAACACCGACCAGGTTCGCTCGGGGGCTCCAGGGACCTCGAATAACTGCACCCACAGGTTGCCGGCCCGATCCACCTCGAGGGCTTCATACGCGGGAAGGGTCGGCGGCAGGGGAGCGCTCTCCCAGCGACGGCGAATCTGCCGACGCTGGTCGTCGTCCGCGTCCTCCAATTCCTCCGCCATGGCCCGCTGGACCAGGGCATCATCCACGGCGATCGGATCGAACCGTCGGCGCACTATCGCCTCCAGCCGTCCGTCAACGGAGTAGCGGCGGATCTCGAACCGGTCCGTGTCACCCACCCAGACTCCGGACGCCCCGCCGACGATCTGGGTGGATCTGCCGAACGCGGTCGAGGAGATCATGATGCTGAATCCGCCCTCGACCTCGCCGGACTGGAGCACTACCGTCTCGTCCCCCGGAAAAAGACCGAGTTGGTGAACGGTGTCACCGGCAACCGGAAGGACCTGCACGCTGAGCGTATCTCGGCTGACCTCTCCCTCGGCCGGTGGTCCGCCGTCGCGGTCGAACGCCCGCCAGGTGTAGACGGCCGTGCCGTCCGTCAGCAGCGATTCCACGAATGCAAAGCCGGATTCGCTTGGCCCCTCCAGGGGGCGCGCATCGAGAAAGGTCCCGTCAGCGGCAAAGCGCGAGAACCTGCGCTGCCGAAAGTCGTAGGTGAGAAGCGTATCGCCGGGGCCGGAAACCAGCCGCATCAGGCCGACGAACTCGCCGGGTCCTTCGCCCTCGCGGCCAACGGTCCAGACGTGCTCTCCGTCCGCCGTGAATCGTCTCAAGTCGTGGCTGCCCATGCTGCCGAGCACGAAGCTTCCATCGGACAGCCGGGTGCCCGCGATCACCCGAAAGAACTGTGTCTCGTCGGGCCCATCGAGGCGTCCGATGTCCAGGAGGGGGGCCTCGCCCAGGCGCCAGGCGGATCCACCGCTCCACACGGGGCCGGCGCTCTCGACGATCTGGATTCCGGCGCTGTCGCGAACGGAACCCGATGACTCGACCGAGGGTGGCGCCTCGCCGCACGCCGAGAGCAGCAGAGCCAGCATCGGGACGATCCTTGCGACCGGCGACATCGAGCCCACTTCAACCTCCACCTCGGGTCCGGGTTGGGCCTTTGCGACCCCTCCGGCTGGGCAATAGTGACCCCATTTCCGTCCCATCGGCCACGGACTCAGTCCAGCGCCTCGAACCGTGGGTTCACCGCGTTGTTGAAGATCGAGCCGAACCGGTAGCTGAGGCCGAACGAGAAACCATACCGGAAATCCGTTCCGAGCTCTCGCTGGCGAAGCAGGATTTCCTCGTCCGTGGCTTCGCCCGCCCGCAGGTTGATCTGGTCCTTCACGCGGGCGAACCGGCCGCTCACGTTGAAGTCGAGCCCCCGCAATAGCCTGACGCTGAGGAATCCGAACAGTTCGAGTCGATGTCTCTCGGGATCATGCAGGTACTGGAACGCCTCCAGCCCGACCGTTGCGTCTCCCCAAGTCTCGTCCATCGACAGGCCAGCGAACAGGCTATGGGCCGGACGAGTCTCCTCGGTCTCTTCAAAGATCGTGATTTCCACGTAGTCGTTATGCTGGACACCGATGGCGTATAGGAAGGTCAGCTGCCGCCGCGTGGATTCCACGTACGGCCACACGCTGAACTCGAGCGCCGGAGCCACCCAGAAACGAAGATCGTAGTTGCCGAACAGGGAATGGCCGCCGTTCACTTCTCCGCCGGCAGACCAGTGATCCCCCAGGCTCCACA
>JABDQB010000265.1 GCA_013042495.1 Gemmatimonadota bacterium | reverse complement strand
GTTCAAGGCCGTGGAGGCGCTCCGGCTCCGGCATCCGGATCCCAGCCCAGTGTGCGCCGCAGGATGCGACGCGCATGGTAGGGCACCCCCGCGATTTCGACCTCGATCTCGCCGGCCTCCATTTCCTCCCGGAACTCCTTCAGCATCATGGCGCCGCTCAGGTCGATCCGCCCCAGGCTACCCAGATGGAGGACGATGCGGTCCACGTCGTGGCCCTCTTCCAGCTCGCGCATGAAGCTCCGCTGCATCTGAGGTGCCGATCCGAACCAGAGGACGCCACGCGGCGCGAGGTGGAAGGTCGAGTCCTCGAGCCACGAGTCACACCGGACCTTCATCTCTCGCCACGCATGGATTCCCAGTGACAACAGGATCCCGATGACCACCGCCAATTCGATACGCGGGGCGAGGATCAGCGTGAGCGCAAACGTCGTCCACGCGGCCAGCGCCTGCGGCTTCGACAGGCGCCACAGGCTGGCAAGAGCCGGAAGTCGAATAAGGCCGAGGACGGCGGCGATCACGATACCGCTGAGAACGGCGCGCGGCAGGGGCGCCAGTATTCCGGCGAGGGGCAGGAACAGAAGCACGGCCAGGCCGGTTACGGCGCCGCTCCACCGGGACCGGGCGCCGGCCAGGTGATTCAGGCTGGACCGTGAGAAGGAGCCCCCGACGGGGAAACCGCTGGAGAGGGCCGCCGCTACGTTCGCCACGCCCTGGCTGATGAACTCGCGGTTCGGATCCCATGGTCTCCGGTCCATCACCGCGAAAGTTCGCGATATGGAGGCGGCTTCGGCGAACCCCACCAGGGCGATCACGCCGCCCGGGATCAGCAGCAACGGCAATTGCGACCATGGTACATCGCGAGGTAGCGGCGGGAGGCCGGCCGGCACGGCGCCTACGATGGGACCCGAGTATCCAGTGAGCACCGAGAATCCGATGCCGATCAGCGTGGCGACGAGCACCCCTGGCACCAGCGGGTGGATCCTTCGTCCGCCCAGGATCAGCAGGCCCGTCATAACCGCCAGCACGACGGAGGCAGCTTCCCAGTCGCCGGGGTGGGACAGCGCCCACCAGGCCCGCGGGATCACTCCCTCGATCGGCGGAGAAACGCCAAGCGCACCCGGCAACTGGCTGCCCACTATCAGCAGAGCCGCCGCGATCGTGAAGCCCTGGAGGACCGGCCTGGACATCAGGTAGCTGATGCGGCCCTCCTTGACGACGCCCACGATGATCCGGGCAACGCCCACAACCAGCGCCAAGAGCGCGGCGAGGGCGATGTACGTCTGACTGCCGGGAGTCGCCAGTACGGAAAGCGCACCGAGCGTGAGCAACGAAGTCAGCGCCACGGGACCGGTCTGCAGGTACGGAGACGAAGCGAAGAACGCTGCCACGATGGGAGGCAGCGCCGCCGCGTACAGGCCGTAGTGCGCCGGCAGGCCCGCCAGGTCGGCGTATGCCATCGACTGAGGCACGAGGACCAGGGCCACGCTGATCCCCGCCACGATGTCCCGCGTCGAGAATCCGGGCATGAGACTCCGCTGCGTACCCGTCAGCCCATCCCCTTCTCGATCGGATAGTCGCGCTCGATCCAGTCCACCATGCCGCCGGTCACGAGCTCGGCGCTCTTGCCCTTGCGGGCCAGAATCGACGCCACCAACACGCTGCGAATCTCGTCCCCGCAGATCACGGCAATCGGCGGATCGTCCACGGCCTTGTCCGCTTCGTACCAGGCTTCCGTCCACGAGAGGATGCCGGACCCGGGCACGTGGCCGTACTTGAACTCGAAGGGGTCGCGGGCGTCGACGACCGTGAACTCGTCCATGCGCTCCTTGAGCTCGTCCACGTCCATGGTCGGCAGCTGGACGACCGGGAGGCCCTCGGCTTTCCAGGCCTTGAGTCCCCCTTCCAGGTGTCCGAGGACGATGAATCCGGCGTCTGCCAACAGCTTCGCGTCTACCTTGCCGATCGCCTCGGGCTCACCGTGCATGATCATCGGGAGATCCTCGGGAAACACCAGTTCCACGCGGTCCACGAGGTCGGCCCGGTTGAATTGCACGCTGAGAGCTCCCTCCAGGTGCTCGGCCGCGAAAGGATGAGGGGTCCTGAGATCCAGGACCGCCGCCCCCGCCTGCTGCGCCGCCCGGACTTCCGCGGGCGTCATACGCCGGCCCCCTGCAGCTCGTCCTTCTTGAGAAGCCCGAGGTTGTAGGACTTGATCTTCTCGTAGTCATCGGGCAGGGGTTTCGCCGTGTCCTGCACGAACTCGGCAAACTCCGCGGCGTCCGCCTTCTGCATCGCGAGGTTGTACTTGTGTTCGAAGTAGATCGTCGAGCTGTTCTTGCCACTCATGTTCACCCCGCCGCACAGCGATCCGCCGTAATGGTTCGGGTATACCTCGACGTGCTCCGGAAGCGTGAAGAGAATGTCGCGAATCGTCGCGAACTGGGTCTCGGCCCGCTCGCCCTCATCCATCACGTCCAGCGCCTGGTCGCCCACGAGCAGGTCCGGTCGCCCGACATCGCCGACGAACAGGCAATCTCCGGTGAGCACGGCCCACGGCTCGGTGGAACGCGACTTGTCCGTGATCAGGTAGGACGTGTGCTCGGGAGTGTGTCCCGGCGTGAACAGGCAGGTCATGTCCACCTGGCCGACCGTAAACACGTCGCCGTCCTTGAACGGCGTGTACTCGTAGGTGGTCGGAGCGTTCTCGTGCAGGTAGTGCGGACAGCCGTTCATTTCGGCCAGATCGCGGGCGCACGAAACGTAGTCGGCGTGCACGTGCGTTTCGAAAACACCCACGATCGCCAGGCCGAGGTCCGCCGCCTCCAGGACATAGAAGTCGGTTCCGAGGCCCTCGATCGGATCCACGATGAAGGCTTCCTTCGCCTTCGGGCAGCCGACGAGGTATGAAGCCTGGTTGAGGGGCTCGTAGCGGAATTGCTTGAAGATCATCCTACCACTCCTCCTCTTCGACTTTCTTGATGAAGAACACAAGCCCGTCGTCCTCCTGGTGCCATTCCAGAAGCTCGTTGCCGGTGTCCTCGCACCACGCCGGGAAGTCCACGATCGATCCACGGTCGGTGG
>JABDQB010000264.1 GCA_013042495.1 Gemmatimonadota bacterium | reverse complement strand
AACCCATGGTGCGATCGTAGCGCCGTCCGGTGAGAGCGGCGTACTCCTCGATCGCCTGGTCGGTCAGGGCCTGGACGTGGTCGAAGTAGAACGGCCGCTGGGCCGCCACTCCCTGCATGTAGGCGTCCTGGTTCTGCACGGAGCCCAGGAGGGCGGGATAGTCCAGGTCGAACATCTCGGGAATACGGCGGCGAGTGTCGCCGAACGTCAGGACCTGCGCCGGAGTGGGCGACTCGATCATGTCCGCCGGATCGCCCAGGTACTCCTTGATGAGCTCGCGCTCGGGCAGCCGCATGGACTCGATCACGTGGCTGGTGAGGAAGCCGTCCTGGGCCACGAGGCCTGGATTCAGGCTGAGCTCCGCGATGCGATGGGCGATCAACGTGAGGTCGGCGATGCCCTGCACGTCCTTGGCAAACACCTGGAAGAAGCCGGTATCGTCAACGGCATGGTAGTCGTCATGACCGGCATGGACGTTCAGGGCATGCTTCGTCATGGCGCGAGCCGCCACGTTGAGCACGTAGGTGAGGCGCTTTCCGACGGCCGCGTACAGCGACTCGTGCATGTAGGCGATGCCCTGGCCGCTCGAGAAGTTGGTCGCGCGCAGCCCGGTCATGCTCATCCCGGCCGTAACGCCCGCCGCGGCGTGCTCGCCCTCGGGCTCGAAGAACAGGAGCCGCCGGCCATTGACGTTCGTCTTCCCGGCGGCTTTGGCGGCAGCCCAGCCCTCGCCCATCTGGGTGGACGGGGTTATGGGATAGGCTCCCGCTCCCTCGCTGGCCGCGGTCTCCATCTGCACCACGGCCTCGCTGCCGTCCATCGCCATCGGGACGCCCGGGTACTTCGCCTCGGTCGCCTGCTCGTCGCCTCTATTGCGCCTGATCATCCTGTTAGACTCCCTGCCGCTGTCAGTTCGACCTCGAACCGCTGTGCGCCCTCCACCCACCGGATGGCTCCGGTGGGGCAGCGGGCCGCCGCGCTCGGGTCGGCCAAGTCGATTCTATCATAGTTCACGACGGCCAGGCCGTCGCTCATGGTCACTACCTCGGGCGCGTCCTGTGCGCACCGTCCGCACGCGTTGCAGGCCACCGCACATACGTCGGTCGCCGCGTCGCCGTCCAGCAGATTCTTGCACTGCACGATGAGCTTGTGGTCCATCGGCAGCAGCACGAAAAGGTCGAGCGGACATGCCTCCACGCAATCGTTGCATGCCGTGCACTTCTCCGTGTCCACGACCGGAAGGTCCACGTCGTTCATGCGGATCGCATCGAATGTGCACTCGACGGCGCAGTCCGCCAGTCCGATACACCCCCAGGCACAGGCCTTTCCACCACCGCTCACCGCCACGGCCGCCCCGCAGCTCTCGATCCCATCGTAGAGAGCCTTGCGGGGGGCGACGTCCGTGCCGCCGGCACAAAGAAGTCGCGCCACGACCTTGTCGGCCTCCCCCGCGGCGACGCCGAGCATTGTCGCCACGTCCTCCAGTTCGGCCTCTCCCATCACCGTACAGCCGGCCGGGGCCACCTCCCCGTCGATCGCCGCCTCGGCGAACGCCCGACAGCCCGCGAATCCGCACGCGCCGCAGTTCGCACCCGGCAGGATGTCGGTGATCTCGTCGATGCGAGGGTCCTCCCACACGTACAGCTTCCTGTTCGCGACAGCGATCAGGGTGCCGAACGTGAGGCCCACCCCGCCCAGAACAGCGACGGAAGCCAGAACGGCCTGAGGGTCCAATCAGCCTCCCCTCAGCCCATTCCCGAGATGTCTGCCTGGCGGAGAATCCACGCGGCCAGATTATCCGCCGCCGAAGCGGCTGGTGCTGGCACGCTGGCTCCGTCACCCGACGGTGCGGTCGTCTCGGGTGCGCTGAGTCCCCAGCCCGCTGCGAGCGCGGCGAGGTGCCGCATCGCCTCCGTCTGCTGAAAGACGCTGAGGCTGCCAAGAGGGCGCTTGGGTTCCTCGGTCGGCATGTGCCGCACGACGAGTCGCCCCCTGCCTCCATCGGCGGCCGGGGAGTGCGTGAAATGGCACGCATCGGCCGGCACGAGCGCGGCGATCGCCGGGCCCGCGGCCTCCGCGACTGCGCCCAGGTCGGCCGGGTTCTCGGTCTGCACGACCAGGAGTCCCGGCGTGATGAGCCGTGCCAGGGCGGCGGGCGGAGCGACGCCTCGTACCACGAGTACGATCTTCTGCTCTCCGTCCAGGAAATCGGCAAGACCACCGGGCCTGAGGTCCGCGCCGTCGACTTCGACGACGAGGGGCGGCGCGAGCTGCTTCTCGCGTCGGCTCCACAGCGTGGGTGGGAAACTGTCCGTCCAGCCACCGTGAGTCGCTTCGTCGTACTTGCCGGAACGCGCAAGCTCTACCGTGCGCGCGGCACCGAATGCCCTCCCGGCTCTTCCGAGTCCCCTCGCGACCGCGTCGCGCAAGTCGGCGCCCGGATCCACGTTCACGTAGTAGAGGTCGTTGCCGTGCTCCAGGAGCGAAAGCAGCGTGCGCGACGCCGCCTCCAGTCTCGGCGCCTCGGTGACCGCCACGGGTTCCCCGGTTCGCTCGAAGGCGGCGAACTTCTCGATATCGATGTGTCCCACCGCGAAGGCGCCGAGCTCGGCCGCCGTTCGCCCCGCCCTTGCCTCGGCCGTAGCGCTTCCCGCATCCAACAGGCTGCGGAGTTCCTCCGACGTCGCTACCAGGGCCGAGTGATAATCTTCACATGCCTTCTCGAGGACTCTCAGCGCACCCGAGGCGCGCTCGTCGGTCGTCATGTCAGACGGCATATTGATCCAGCTCTTCGTTCAGGATACGGATCTTGTCCTCTGCGGTATGCAGCGGGAGATGTCGGGTTTCTTCGTACCGCGGGTTGGACTCGTCCCGGTAGAGCACGCCAAGACGGAGCCGTGACGTGTCCGCGGCGATCTCCCTGGCCGCGGCCAGGTTCTTGGGGTCGTGCCGCACCTCGCTCGTATAGATCTGCCGCAGTGACTCGGGAAGCTCGACCCCATCGGGATGCGTCAGCATGTCGATCATCTCCGGATTGCGCACGGCGTCCAGATAGATGTCCTCCGTGAAGACGGGGCACCGCTGAAGCACTCGCACGAACGCGAATCCCCGATGGCGATACGCCGCCTGGAGCGTTGCGAACAGATGCGCGGGGATCCACTCCGCCGTCTGCGCCACGAAGGAGGCGTTGGTGATCCCGAGCGTCGCCTCCAGCGGATTCAGGGCTGGAAGCCAGCTTCCCTGCGGCTGCGTGTTGCTCTTGTAGCCCTGCGGCGTCGTGGGCGATGTCTGCATCTTTGTGAGGCCGTAGATGTTGTTGTCCAGCATCATCGCGACCATGTCCACGTTGTACCGGGTAGCATGCACCCAGTGTCCCGCGCCGATCGATACGCAGTCCCCGTCGCCCATCACCACGAACACGTGCAGGTCCGGCCGGTTCAGTTTGACGCCCGTGGCGACCGGCAAGGCCCGTCCGTGCAATCCATGGAACCCGTACGTCTTCATGTAATGCGGGAAGCGGCTGGAGCAGCCGATTCCGGAGACGAACACGGTCTCTTCGGGCTTCAATTGTTCGTCGACCAGGAGTCGCTGAGCCGCTGTGAGGACCGAGTGGTCTCCGCACCCGGGGCACCAACGGGCCCGGGCCCCCTCGTAGTCGTCGAGCCTGAACTCGCGATCTTCGTCGACCGGCGTGAGCAGCGAGGAGCAGGAGAGACTCATGCCGCGCCCCCTTTCGAAACATTGGCCCGGATCACGTCGTGGATGGCTCCCGGTTGCAGGGGCTCACCCAGCACACGCGTCCAGCAGTCCACGTCCACCAGCGTCTGCGCCCGGAGCAGCCAGGCCAGCTGGCCGCGGCGCCGGTTTTCATCCGTGATGTATGGCATGTCGGGATCGTCACTGTAGTTGATCTCGACCGTCATTACCTTCTTGAACCGTCCGAAGATCCCCTTCAGCCCCGGTTCCAGCGGGGACAGGAATCGCAGGTGGAGCGACGAGGCCGACAGTCCCTCCTCACGCGCCCGGTCCACGGCTTCCTCGATCGCGCCCTTGGTGCTGCCCCATCCGACGATCAAAAGGTCGCCCGATTCGGGGCCGTGCACCACGGGAGGTCTCAATGTGCTCTGCAGAACCGCCATCTTACGGCTCCGCATGGCGGAGCTCTTCTGGTTGATGGCCGATGCGTAGGCCACCTTGCTGTTTTCGTCGTGCGCGAGGCCGGTGAGAGTGTGCATTCCTCCCGGCGTGCCGGGAATGAAGCGGCGGGACAGTCCCGTCTCCTCGTCCCAGTCATACGGGGCCTTGCCCTCCGGCACCGGCGACATGTCGGGCAGCGAGCCCTGCCAGGCCGGATCGAGCGTCGGGCGCGGGAACGGCTGCACGCCCGTGGCCAGGTTGGCGTCCGTCAGTACCATCACCAGGGTGCGGAAGGTCTCTGCGATCCGGCGGGCCGTGATCATGGAGTGGAAGCACTCCTCGATGGTGGCCGGAGCCATCACCACGTGCGGCGCGTCACCCGGCTGGCCGAACAGGGCGGCCAGCAGATCCGACTGCTCGACCTTGGTGGGAAGGCCTGTGCTCGGGCCGCCGCGCTGGACATTGACCAGGACGAGCGGGATCTCGGACATCACCGACAGGCCGAGGAACTCGGTCTTCAGGGCGAGGCCCGGGCCTGACGTGATCGTGAAGGCCACCTTGCCCGAGTAGGAAGCCCCGAGCGCGACGCCCACTGCCGCGATCTCATCCTCTGCCTGGTGGACGACGCCTCCGAACTTGTAGAACATCTCGCCCAGCTGGTGCGAGACCGAGGTGGCCGGGGTGATCGGGTACATGGCGGCCAGGTCCATCCCGGCGGCCACGGCGCCGTACGCGATCGCCTGGTTGCCGTTCATCACCAGAGTGTTCTCGGGCGACAGACCCGGCGTCACGTCGATGCGGACGTCGAGGTGCGAGTCCGCCCACGAGTACCCGAGTTCGAGCAGCTCGTGGTTCCGCTCGGTGATCTCGGGGTCCTTCTTCCGGAAGGCGTGGGCGATCTGTTCACGCGTGATCTCCATGTCCCGGTCGAATATCCAGCAAAGGATCCCGAGCGCGAACATGTTCTTTCCCTTGCGGGCGTTTTCCACGATGGTGAGGCATTCCTCCTCCATCGGGACTTCGATGATCCGGTAGTTGGCCTGCCCGAGCTCATCCATCGCCGCCGCCCACTCGGCCCGAATGTCCTCGTCCTTGTGCGTGGCCCACATGTTCTCGACCAGCAGAATCGCGTCTTCCTCGATCGCATCGAGCCGGTGGCGAGCGAGCAGGACCTGCTCGTTGAACGCGATGGCGACATTGGTGCGGTCGCCCCAATTGGTCACCACGCCCTCGCCGATGCGGATGCGGTTCCCGCTGGCGCCGGCGGGGCTGCGCGGCGGCGGCTGGATCTCGGCCGGAATGATCTCCACCGTCCACACGCCGTTGCCCATCTTGGCGCTGACGGCGCCGAAGGTCTGCCCGCACTTCTGGGCGCCTTCTCCCGAATCGGATACGACCTCGACCGTACACTGCGGTTGCCGGGTCGTCCTGATCCGGCTTTGTTCCGCGCGCGTTTGCACCGCTGTATCGTCACCCACGAGAACTCTCATCGTCTTTCGGGTTATCCTCGCCACTACAACCGGCCACCGACGGACGGCTCCCGGAGGGCCGCTGCGACTCCGCCGGGGAGCCGCACGAAACCGCTGCCCGTGGTGCATCATCCATGCCTGTCGGCATCGCCACCACGCCCCGCCACACGCGCCGGAAAACCGGGCCCTTCGTCACCGAACTGACGCGCCCATCAGCTGCTTGGACGGGACACCCTGTCACAGACGCCCCCTGGCGGGACTTTGTGACGCACTGGGCTCCGAAATACCGGAAGAACAGCCCTTTCCAAGGAGACTCGGCGGCGCGATCGTCCCGTCGGGGCCGGGAGATCGAGTCCCGCCCCGGCGTCAACCGTCGTCAGCCGATTCCGGCTCGACGACACCAATGTAGGCAAGAGCGCGGTAATGGTCACCGTAGTCGAGACCGTAACCGACCACCCACTCGTCCGGAATGTCGAAGCCCACGTAGTCCACCTCCACCTGAACTTCCTGGCCCGGTTTCCGGACCAGTACACAGCTCTTGAGAGAAGCCGGGTGTCGCGCTTCGAAGGTCTCCAGCAGGTAGGAGAGGGTGCGGCCGGAATCGAGAATGTCCTCGACGATGAGGACGTGCTTTCCGGTGACATTGATCCGGGAGTCCATGATGAGGCGCACGCCGCCCGCGAAGTCGGAGCCGTTCTCATAGCTGGAGAGCGCGATGAAGTCGATTCGCCGCGGCACCTTGAGTTCGCGGGCCAAGTCTGCCAGGAAGATGAAAGCCCCACGAAGGACGCCGAGGAGAAGTATCTCATCCGCCCCGGCGTAATCGCGCTCGATGGTCGCGGCCAGCTCTGCGACTCGCTCCCTGATGTCCTCCTCCGACACGAGGACGCGTGGCTGCATGGTTCCCATTTCACCTTCCGCTGACCGGCGGCCCACCTCGCGGGCCGGGTGACCCGGCCTCAGTGGAAGGCGTAACCGACGCCAATCGAAGTAAGGAAATCGTGCTGAGTTTTGGTCTCGGCAAACGGTTCCGTATCAAACTTAGAAATATAGTCGCGCACGTCCAGACGCACGAACCATCCCTTGCTGAGCTCCACCTGCGCGCCACCCACGAGCGAGATTGCGAAGCGGGTCTCGTCCTGAATGTCGAACCCATCATCGCTCGGGTACATGACCTTGACCACTCCCGGCCCCGCGCCGAAATACGGCCTGACGACCGATGCGCTTCCGCGGAGGACGGGGCGCCAGAGCACGTTGGCCGCGGCCATCCAGAGCTCGGTGGCACCGAGGGGGATCGACGTCGGAAAGCCTTCATCCTCGACAATCTGCAGGGTCAGGTCCGGGTTGGTGTAGTTCCCGTTCACCGCAATCCCGAAACTGCCAAACCAGTACTCGAGGCCGAGGCCGAAGGCGACCTTGGTCGAGAACTCCGCGCGCAGCGTGTCCCCGGAGTCCGCCAGCTTGGCCAGGGGCAGATAGGCGCCGATATAACCTGTGAGCTCGAAGCCGCCGGCGGAGGTCTCATCGTCTGCCGACTGAGCCATCGCCGCGCCCGGTGTCGTGAGAGCCAACAACGCCGCGGTCACTGCCGCCATCCCGATTCGCGCCGGCCAGCCGTTCGTCCAGTTGGACATGTCCATCTCCTGGTATCCTGTCGTTTCCATGGAGGTCGGGGCGCCTTTGTCCTGGCTCGACCCTGCCTGCTTCGACGAGTGGCGGGACGTCCAGGTTTCAGACAGCCCGCCGGGGTTGTCAGTCGTTCTCGCGTTCCATCTTCCAGAAGCCGATACCACCGGCTTGCCGGCCGACGTCGACCGAGGCGACGCGTGCTCCAGCCTCGAGATCGATCACGTCCACCGTGCCGGGGTCGTTTCCGACTCCCTCCACGGTGATGAAAGCGAACCTCGAGTCCGGGCTCACCGCGACGCCGTGTGGTATGCGCCGCGAGCTCGGTACCTCCGCCCTTTCCGCTCCACCATCGAGGTCGACGATGCCGACCGCGTCATCGCCCTTGTACGTCACCACGAGAGTGGCGCCATCCGGCGTCACTTCCAGGTTGTAGGGGCCCGCGCCGGTAGGGAAGCGGCGGATCACTTCCCACGCCTCCAGGTCGACCTCGAGGATCTCCCGATTCTTGTTGCACGCGATCCAGGCCCGACCTCCGTCAGGCGACGGCTGCACCCATGTCGGGCCGCAGCGTGCCTCGCCCCCCGCTCCGGGCCGGTTACCGACGATGTCCAGGGACTCCGTCGTCTGGGGCGGCAGATCACGTTCCGCACCGGGTGCAAGATACAGCCGGCGGCTGACCTCGAGCATCCGCACGTCGATCTCCACCAGTTGATCGTCCATCATGCACACCGAGTAGTGCCGCCTCGCGTCGGGCGACAGCCTCGATCCGTGCGGCATCGCGCACGTGGCGATCTTGCCGATCTCAGCCATGGCGCCGGTCTCGACCACTGAGACGGAACTCGGCACCGGATCGCCATGCAAATTGAAGTTGGCGACAAACATCAACCCGCCCGGCGTGACCGCCATGGTCGCTGGAAACAGCCCGACCTCCGCCGCTCCCAACTTGCGGTCCTGCCCGGTCGAGAACTTCTGTATCTGCCCGAACGGGAGACCATGCGCGATCGACACGTACCAGTTGGACCCGTCTGGCGACACCGCGATTCCGTGCGGACCATCCATGTCCGTCGGGTTCAGCGATGCCTCGATCGCCCGGACGACCTCAGCGCCATCGGGTCCGAACCGCACGAGCGCCACTTCGTCTTGCGATTCGGCGGCCACGTAGACGTAGTAGTCCGTCCGGGGTGCCTCCTGCGCCGACACCTGGCTCGCAAACGTGGCCGCAGCCACTGCGCTCGCCAGCATCGATCTCCATCCAGTCCGACTCATCGAGACTCCAGATCTTCTACAACCCCGGCCACGCGATGAGGGCTGAGCGTCCTCAAGAGAGAACACGCTACGGCCCCGGTGCGTTAGGCCTGGTCTTCAGTAATGGCGGGCCGCACAGTCTACTTTGGCGACCCCGGATCCCGCCACTGGCACAACAAAGCGCTCCCGGAAGGTGTATACTGAAACTGGAGCCGCGGAGGGGGATGAGGTCGCGGGCCGGCGCAAGCTCGGCTCGAGGAAAGTCCGGGCTCCACAGGGCACGGTGCCGGGTAACGCCCGGGCGTCGCGAGGCGACGGAAAGTGTCACAGAGAACAGACCGCCGATGGCGGGCGGCTTCGGCTGCACGCACAGGCAAGGGTGAAACGGTGGGGTAAGAGCCCACCGCGCGTGCCGGAGACGGCCGCGGCACGACAAACCCCACCGGGAGCAAGGCCAAGCAGGAGCGAGCGGCGGCCCGCCGCGTTCGAGCTTCGGGTAGGCCGCAAGAGGCGTCGGGAGACCGGCGTCCCAGAGAGATGACCTCAGCGGGCTTCGGCCCGCCCACAGAACCCGGCTTACCCCCCTCCGCCGGTTTCCTCCACGGCTGAATGGCCGCGGTCGAGGCGAAGCCGGCTCAGTCGTCGTCGCAGACGGCCGACTTGCCCGCGCAGGTAATCCCCGGATCGCCGAACTGGCTGAAGCTGATTTGGCGCATGGGAATCGGAACGTGCATATCCGTCGCCTCGCCGCCCCGGACCTGTGCCGATCGAATCTCCACCGGGAGTGCCCTCGACGGCAGGGACTCTGTCTCCACCTGGATCTGGTATGTGCCGGGGGCGAGAGAAGAGAGCGAAACGGATCCGTCGACACCGGTCTCGAGAACCCACGGCTTGTCGTCGCGGATCACGGCCAGCGACACGGCAGCCGCCGGCAACTCATCTTCATCCCAGATCCCGTCGTTGTTGGCGTCGAGGAACAGCGTCACACGAAGGCTGCCCGGACGATACAGCCCGATCGCCGTTTCTCCCTGGCGCGACACCCGCACCGCGGGGACGGG